>JBMYWJ010000025.1:0-8113 GCA_049607285.1 Candidatus Nitrosopumilus sp. | reverse complement strand
AACGAAATGAGACTTGATATGTCTATGCCAGATCATAGAAAATTACTAAAAAAACATGAAAAAATATTTGCTGGTGTAATGTCTCCTGACGGTGAAGTGATAGATTATTCAAATGAGGATAATAGAAAACCTGATGAACCCTCTAATACTTAAAACTTCAAATGTTTTTTTGCATTGTCAGGTATTACTATCATAATTTTTCTTTTTTGTTCTTCATCAAGATTATTGATTATTTTTTTAATGGTCTTAGACAAAACTTCCTTTTCATTTTCTTCTAACGTTAAAAATATTTCCAAAATTCCATCTAAATTAAAAGTAATTAATTTTTGTGGAAAATGTGATACTTCTATAATGTATGCTGAAAATAATCCGTCTCTCTGTTCTTCTGTAAGTGTTGTTAAAATTTTAAGCCAGGTTTTGAAAAGCTTTGAAAAATTTGGAAAAGGAATAGTTGGACCTGCTTCTAGTGCATTGTTTATGATCTCACTCTTTTCAGATTCAGACAAGGAAAAGAACTCCATCATTCTTTTTTTAAGAATTGGTTTTCTAAGAAAGTCTGGAAGATTTGCCAAGTTAACGATGATATTTCCTGCATAATTTTGATCTGCCATGATGTCGAAGAATTATTGTTGGATATTAAATCCTGTGGAAACACTTTAGCTTAAATAAACGAAACAGAGTTTCAACAACATGACATCAACTGTAGTTGTTGGAGGTTTTTTTGGTGATGAAGGGAAAGGAAAGATAATTTCATACTTGGCAATTAAAGATAATCCCAAAATAGTAGTTAGAGGTGGTGCTGGACCCAATGCTGGTCACACAATTAGAGATGGTGATAAAGTCTATAAAGTTAGAATGTTACCAAGTGGATTTCTAAATAAAGATACTAAAGTAATGATTGGCCCTGGTGTGGTAATTAACCCAAAAGTACTCCAAAAAGAAATTCAAGATTTTAACGTCTCAGGTAGTGCATTTATTGATAAAAACTGTGGAATTATAGAGGATTCCCATTTGGCACAAGATTCTAAAGGTGAATTGAAGGAAAAAATTGGGAGTACTGGCTCTGGTACTGGTCCAGCAAATTCTGATAGAGCAATGAGAGTTTTAAAATTAGCAAAAGATGTTGAATATCTATCTCCACTTATTGTTGATGTGCCACATGAAATAAACTCAGTATTATCTGCAAATGAAAACCTTCTGATTGAAGGTACACAAGGAACATTTCTTTCCTTGTGGCATGGAACCTACCCATTTGTAACTTCAAAAGATGTCACTGCCTCTGGCATATGCGCTGATGTTGGGCTTGGTCCAACTAAGGTTGATGAGGTAATCGTGGTTTTCAAATCCTATGTTACGCGTGTTGGAACCGGACCTCTTGAAAATGAACTCTCTACTGAACAAGCAGAAAAAAGAGGATGGTCTGAATTTGGTACTGTTACTGGTCGTCAAAGACGTTCTGCTGATTTTGATTTTGACTTGGCTAGGCGTGCAATCATGTTAAATGGTGCAACCCAGGTTTCTATAACAAAACTGGATGTTATTTTTTCAGAATGTGCAGGTAAAACTTCCTTTGACGAACTATCTGATGATGCAAAATTCTTTATAAAAAATATCGAAAAAGAATTAAACACGCCTGTTACAATTATCGGTACAGGTCCTGCTGTTAATGATATAATTGATAGAAGATAACAGGCTCCACAATTTTGGATAAGTTTAATTTGATAATCTACAGAAAACTTTTGTGAACGACTCACAAAATTCTTCTAATGATAAATTACCACGATATATTCAAGTAGGTTCAACTTTAGAATTTTCTAGGCTCGTTTGTGCACTTGAACGTGCACCACGTGTATCTTTTTTACATGATCATGATGGACAAAAAATTCTATCTGTTCAAATGGATGTTCTAAAAGAAAAACCAATTGTGTATTACACTCCTTTGGAACATCAAGGTCATTATCTTTGTTATAGTATTAAAGCTGGAAAAGAAGAATCTCAAATTGTTGATTCTACATCTGACGCTAGTAAACTTTATTCCCCCATAGTTCACATTAAATCTCTTCCAAAAACCTTGAGGCCTGGTAATGGAACTCTTGATAGATATCAACCCATTGAACTAGAAGACATGTCTAGTCTTGCAAAACTTACTTGGGGTTTTGAAGAAATTCCTTTTCCTTTATTCCTATTTCCACATAATGATAAATGGCTTCTAGGAGTTTTTATGAATTTTAATGAAGAAGGAACGTCTTATTTTTGTCATGTTGTTTTGGATAACGATCCACAAAAACCCTTCATGAAATTTTCGCCAACCAACGGTTTGAATCCTACTTTTGCAGAAAATCCCTCTGAACATGGTTATTCCTATGTTAAAATAATAAGATTAAAAGACACTCATCCGTTAGTTGACTATGGTCACCTTCCAAACTAGACTATCTAAGATCTCAAAAACAAATGGAAAAATAATCCTTGCAAATGATTACGATCTCTCAATAAAAAACATAAAAACAAAAACTCTTGATAATATCAAACAACTACATCCTTTTCTTTGTGGACTTAAACTCAATTTTCATTTACTTCTTCCACTTAGCGGAAAAGAAATTCTAGAAATTAATACTGCAGCACACAAGTATGGTATACAAACAATTGCTGATATCAAACTTAATGACATTGGAAACACTAATCGAATTACCACTGAAAATCTTTGGCGTTTAGGATTTGATGCTGTCATTGTAAATCCAATCATGGGTCTTGATAGTCTAAAAACTCTTGTAAAGTCTGCTCATAAACAAGACAAGGGAATAATCACCTTATGTCATATGAGCGCACCAGAAGCTGAATTATCATATGATATGGAGATAAAAATGAAGAAAAAACAGCAGTTATATCAATTATTTTTGGATTGGGCTCTAACTTCAAAAGTAGATGGTATTGTAGTTGGAGCAACATTCCCAAAAATTATTCAATATTGTGCTAACAAAACAGGACAAAAAATGAATATTTTCTCTCCGGGTGTTGGAGTTCAGGGTGGAAATGCAAATGAAGTTTTGTCTTTTGGAACTGACTATCTGATTGTAGGAAGAACCATCTTGAATGCAAAAGAACCTGCTATTGTAGCAAAGGAATTGTTTCTACAAAGTATTGGTAAGTGACATTTGCGCTTTGGTTAATACTGTTTTTGCATTATCAAATGTAGTTTTTTCCATTGCAGTGTTATAATCCATCCAAGTATAATCAAGATGCTCATGTGATATCATTACTTTGCTGGTTTTTGTTTCAGCTAAAAAAAATACTACTTTTTTATGAATTAGTTCTCCTTGATATTGAAAATTATATTCTATCCATTCTTCAAAATTTTTAAAAAATGTAACGTCTATTATTCCTGTTTCTTCTTTTGTTTCCCTGATTGCTGTTTGACGAGTTGATTCTCCTTTTTCCATCTTTCCTTTTACAAAATCCCAATGACCAGATGGATAGTGTAACAGAAGGAACAGGTTTTTTGAATCCTCTTTTCTAAATAATACGATTCCTGCAGAAGTTTCTTCTATCATTTTCCTAATCGTCTCTTTCTCTCTTGAAATGTTCTAATCGCTCTCATCAAATCAATTTTTCTAAATTCTGGCCAGAAAATATCCATAAAGACTAATTCGCTATATGCGCTTTGCCACATAAGAAATCCGCTTAGTCTTTTCTCTCCAGATGTACGTAAGATCATATCTGGAGATGATTGTGGTAAATGTGATGTATAAAGATTTGATTCAATTTCTTTTTTGTTAATTTCATTTATCGCCAAAGATCCGTCTTTGATCTTCTCGCCAATTTTTCTTACCGCATCTACTAATTCATACTGTCCACCATATGCTAAGGCAATATTTAGAAAATGATCCTCATAATTTTTTGTAGCATCATCTAATTGTTTTAAAATATCTTTTATAGAATCTGGTAATAATTCAATCCTCCCAATTCCTTTGACTTTCATTTTATTTCTGTGAATTCTAGGATCATTAAGTAATTTCTCAAGTCTCATTTGAATCAATTCATATAGATGTTCTAATTCTGCATCATTTCTTTCTAGGTTCTCAGCTGAAAGAGCATAAAGTGTGATGATCTTAATATCTAATTCCTCACACCAATCAAGAAGATTTTCAACTGAGTCAGCCCCTTTTTGATGTCCTTCTTTTGGCATTGTCAGGTGTCTTTTAGCCCATCTCCTGTTTCCATCTAAAATTAGTGCAACATGATTTGGAATATCTCCATTTTGAATTTCATTTTCTAGTCTCTTTCCGTAGATTCTGTATAGACCTGATAATTGAAAAATTATTTCTTTTATTTTAGTAATCTCTTGTCACCTTTTGATAATTGATAAATTACTAAAGATATCAGTGTTTTTTTCAAAATTTTGTTTAACTACTCTATTTTCAACTGAATTTAATCTGAGACCATCTCTTGTTCCTTATGTTTTCTGTATTTCTTAAAGAGTATAGTTGCAGAAATTAAAGTTGCAGCCAATCCTCCTAATAAAGGTGGAATTAATGTAATTGACTGCTCATTGTAAATCAATATGTTGGTAAACTGTGCTATTGTAGGATAAAGTGCTATCAAAACAATGATTCTGAGACTATCGCTAATTTGTCTTGGAACGCCCCCAATCCAATTGCTAAGCAAAGTTCCTGCAAATATTGCTCCCAACCCAATCCATAAAATTGGTAATACGCCGGCAACAAATTGCCCAATTATTATCTGATCTGTCATTTTTCCTATTAATTCTGTATCTGATCCAATCCGTTCTGGATCAACTGCATTAATTCCAGCTGGTACTGATGATAGAATCAATAATCCTCCTGTCACCATTGTGAATATTCTGATGAATCCCATTGGAGTTGGTTTTGACCAATTTGACCATATTCTATCAATATCAAATGCTCTAATCAAAAATGCCCCCCCTAGGATACTTACAAGAACTGCAAATATTTGTGAAGTTAACTCAAATACAGTTGCAATTCCACCAATTAACAAAAGAATCCCTGGTACCCCTAAAAAGAATTTTGAATATTTTGAATCATAAGCAATCATCTTTAGATATTTTCCAAAAACTGCGTAAGAATATTCTACGCTTCGGCTAACTTTCATTACAACACGTTGAACTGATACAACAGGTAGGATATTTTGAATTACTGGGATAACACTTTCATCATCTTCTCCATCAGAAACAATGACTGCACCATTTGCAGAAAATCTTTCTAACACTTGTTTTGTTTCAGATAAAATTTTTTCATCAGCTTGAACTCCTCGTTCTTTTACACCTGCAATGGTTACAACTTCAACTTGATATCCTTTACTAATTAAATCCTCATATGTTTTAATTGCTGAAAAGATAGAATTTGAATCTGCATCTTCAGGGTCTTCCAAAGCTAATCTTTGAGCTGCCTCAATACATGCATCTCTACCTACTACTGGTGTTACAATACCTGCTTTTTCTCCTACGTCGTTATCTCTATCAACACAAATTACTAGTAGTTTGTTAGATGTTGATGCTTTGACGTCTTTTTTTATTTTATTAGATATTTGAGACACTCTAATCTTTATTGATAAATTACTTTTTAATGATTTCCAACAATTCTGATTAGTAACATTCGGTTTTGAGGCTACTATGGCCTAGATTCATTTGAAATTCTGATATATTCTTTTGATTCATTTTTTAATGATTCTATCTCCTTCAAAGTTTTATTTACTTCATTTTCTGAACTTCCTTTTTCCATGAGATTTGCTAATACTTTAGTTTCACCTATATAGGAATTAAATTTCCTCAATGCATCCATGTAACTAATGTAGCTTTCTTGCCATTCTTCAGGAGGTTTTGATACGACAAATTCACTTATTTTGGAAGTAACTTGTGATGATGTTATTTCAGTGACTGTGATGTATTCTTCTGGAGATATTTCACCATTTATCAGATTCTGATATTCAATATCAATTGATTCTTGTAAAACCTCATGGACATTTTTTACTCCATCAAGATAACCTTCATAGTCTGATACCACAAATGTTGCTTCATTTTCCTGTGGGATTATCCATAACAGAAAACTTGCACCGGTAATGGCACCTAAGATTATTACAGTTAATGCTATTCCCTTTTTTGATGCCATTTTGTGAATATATAATTAGGTAGTTTATAACTTGTAATCTCTTAAAAAAATTATTACTTACTAACTAAATATTGCAAAAAACCTCTTAATGTATAATTTTGATCAATATTTTTTACAAATAACTTGCATTCATTGAAAATTTTTACAATTATTTTTTTAACTCTCAAAAAATTACCTACATCTAGTCTATAGTTAAATAATTTTCACAGCATCTTCCTAAATATCACCAAGTTTGACAAATTTTAGAATGGTTGAAGCATATTGCGTAAAATGCAGAGCAAAAAGGGACATAAAAGATCCTAAAGAAACTAAACTAAAGAATGGACGTCCTGCCGTAAAAGGCACATGTCCTAAATGTGGAACTAATGTTTTCCGAATAGGAAAGATGGAATAAATTACAAAATCCACACGATTCCTCTTTTTCAAAACCCATATAGTGTCTGATATTTTTAATTTTATTATGACCAAAATCGAATATGAGACTTTACTTAAGCGTATTCAGAATAAATTAGGTGATACTAAAAAAGAATCTTCAACTCGATTCGAACTTCCAGTTGTTGATGTTATGTGGGAAGGTCAGAAAACTTTCTTGCGAAATTTTTCTGAATTTCCAAAGGTCCTCCGTAGAGATCCAGATAAAGTACTCCAATACCTTTCAAAGGAATTTGCAGTACCTGCTGAAAGATTAGGTGATAAAGCAATGTTTGTTGGAAGAAGAGCACCTGACGATTTTACAAGACTATTCCAAATTTATGTTAAAGACTACCTTGAATGCACTACTTGTAAAAGTCCTGACACCAAAATCCTCAAAGAAAATAGAATTTCATTTTTAGTTTGTGAAGCATGTGGTGCAAAATCTACACTTAAAGGCAAATATGCATAATGCAATTTTCAGTAAAAGTTACTGATTATCAAAAAAATACCATGCTCAATATTTGTGATGTTGAATTACTGGGGAAAAATATTATCCAAGATGACTTAAAAATGAATATTAGTAAAAACTATTATGGTCAAAAGTTAGTTGACAAAGAAGAAGCAACAACATTACTAAAAAATTCATCCATCATAAATATGGTGGGGAAAAACACTATTTCTTTATCAATAGAGCTTGGAATCGGTTCTGAAAATGGAATTAAATCTGTTTCAGGAGTTCCTTTTCTAATCGTTTTTAAAATGTAACTCATCTTGAATTTATTTGTTAAAATCTTTTTTTGCGAAAGAAATCCATTTTATCTAGTATACATAAAATTCTTCTATGAGTGATGACCTTAGTAAAAAATTAGAATCCAAAATAAATAAAAAATTAATTTCAAAATCTAAACGAAAACAATTGGATGATGGTTTTAAAAAAGGAAAAGTAGTCAACGAAGTTTTAGACAAACCTACTGTGATGACTCTTTACAAAATGATTAAAGATCATGTTATTGCGTATGTTAATGGATCTGTAAGTGCTGGAAAAGAATCAGTTCTTTTCTGGGGAGTTGATGAGAATAATATCAGTGTCGCTTTAAAAATTTACTTGGTAACTACTTCAAATTTTAAAAAACGCGAACCATACATTACTGGTGATCCTAGGTTTTTGAATTTAAAAAAAGGTACTAAAAATCTTGTTTATTTGTGGGCAAAGAAGGAATATCGTAACTTAAGTCAATGTTATAATGCTGGAATACGTGTACCAAAACCTCTTTACGTAACTAACAACGTCTTGGCAATGGATTTTGTGGGCAAAGAAGGTAGACCTGCCAAATCTTTGTTAGAATCAGTTGTATGTGAAGAAGATTACGAACATGCAATTTCAATCATCAAAGATCTATATCATAAAGCTAAATTAGTTCACGGAGATTTTTCAGAATACAATATTTTTAAAACTGTAAATGGCTTGGTAGTTTTTGATCTAGGATCTGCAGTTGATATTAGGCATCCTAACACTCAAGAATTTCTTAAGCGAGATATTAATAATATAACAAGAT
>JBMYWJ010000024.1:525-8636 GCA_049607285.1 Candidatus Nitrosopumilus sp. | reverse complement strand
CATACCCAAAGTGGGGAAAGCGGACCAATTAACATTCCTGCAAAAAGATAACCAATGATTAAAGGTTGTTTAATTTTAAAAAATGCAAGTGTCACCACTGCACCGATTATCATAATAAACGCCAGATCAGTAACAAAACTAGTATGAGGAAGTTCGGGAGTAACCTGTTCAATTAAACTACTAACTGTATTATTAAAAGAATTTTGAATTCCATTTGAATCTAATTGAAGAGAAAGATCATGCATGTTATCATTTAACAAATTTGTTTAAAAATTGTTGCTTATTAAAAATTTAAAAACAAATTTAGTATCAAAGTAAATAATTGAATACAGGCTCAAGAAAAAACAAAAAATGACTATATCTTTATGCTTATTGATTACAACTCTCAATGCAGAGTGATGATTAGGTCAACTGAAAAAAATGTAGAGAAATGACCTGGGGTATCTGACTGCTTTAGTTGGTTACAATGTAATCACCCAATTATTAATAGTACGGTACTATACCGTACTATATGATTCAATGCGAATACTGTACAAAAGGGTTTATTGATACGGCAAACGGTTTGGCAGAAAAGACTTTTCATGAATTGCTTCATGAACCAAGAGTTGTAAACAAGTAACTCTTTACATTTTTTATTTTAGACCCAACTTTTTTATCATCAAATTTTTAATTTAATTTATGGCTGTCAAAAATATAAAGAAGAAAACAACAACAAAAATTACAAAACGAGAGCCAAGCCCATCAATGTTGATCAAAAAAGTGGCAACGATTTCAGACTCTAACAAAGCACTACAAAAAGAGATCAAAGTAATGTCAAAGATTTTCGGTGAAAACCAAAAGGTATTGGTGTCGATGAAAGGTATGATAGACACACTAGTTTCAACATTAGAACACATACAAAAGCAATCAAAACAAATTAACATAATAGAAGAAGATACACAAAAGCTTTATGCAGGATTAAACCAAGTAAGAACACAGTCAAATATAATTAACAAAATTAATGATCAGACTACTAAATTACAAGAAGAAGTTAACAAAATCTCTAGTATTCAAAAAACATCAACATCTTCAGAATTATCTCAACAAGTGGAGAATAGTATGAATTCAATCAAAAACAATTCTCAAATGATCATCAAAATTGCACAAAGAATTGATGAGGTACGAGATGATCTAAGGAAAGTTTCTGGAAAGACAGATTCATTTTTGGAAATTAGTTCTGAAATGAGTCAATTAAAAAATAATGTAGAAGAAATTTCTGGAAAGACAATGAAATTAGAAACAGGAGGACAGATTATCGAAAGTCTTAAACAAGAACTAGGGAAAATAACTGAAAAAATATCGTTAAATTCAAATCTTGAAGATGAATTAATTGCCATAAAAGTCACAATTGATGCAATTTCTTCCAAAGCTTCAAAAATTGATTCATTAACAGGAGTCATTGATGGTCTCAAACATCAATTTGAGTCAATCGTATCAAAAGCAAATTCTGTAGACAGTATGAGTTTAACAACAATTAAAGAACTTGCGGGCAAAATTGATAAAATTGAGTCCAATATTGGTGCATTATCACAAAGAGCGGATTCTACTGCATTTGTGGGAGAAGGACTCAAATCAGTTCAGGAAGAATTCACTACGTTCAAGAAAAATGTATATGATAAAACAAACAGCATCGAACAAAAAATAGTTTCAGTATCAGATAATCTAAAAAGACAAGATGCAGTGACAATAGAATTTCATAAAAAATCTGAGAAATTGTTTGATGAGATACAAACAGTCAAGAATGTTACAAACAAGGCGTCAAATGATTCATCAAAAGAAATGATGGCATTGTTAAAACTTTCAGAATATCAATCAAATATTAGAATGAATGCAGAATCAAAATATGGAGATTTAAAAATTTTAGAGAACATGTCATCTCAAACTGCATACATTGTTAATCTGTTTGATAAAATCTCAATTGAATCAGGTGAAAAAATTCCTCTTCCTCATGAAGTAAGACAATGGGCAGTAAGTAAGATTTTAGACTGTGCGGACAAATGGGAAATTCGATTTAGTGATGTCTATTCAGTTTTAACAAACACAATTGGAAGAGATATGTTAAAAGAAGCCATACGAATTCAACAAATAAGAGATATTTATGGAATTAGAGCAGTAGATGAAATCAGACAGGATCTGAATATTTCTTAATTTCTTGTACATCATCGTCTTTGAGTTGATCTTTCTTGCGTTTTAATGCAGTAAATATTCCCAAAATGGCGGCAATCCAAAAAGTACTAAACATTATGTTTGGTAAACTAACGTACATGTATGGTGTAGCATCCATAATGTTTAGGCGTAAGAGTAAAGCACTATCATTGATGCTCATCATTCCAGTATGATAATCAGAACTATCACTTGAGACATTTGAGATTTGATTTATAGTATCATGCATGGTTTGTACGTCATTTTGTATCCTAAGGAAGTTTGTAGATTCTGTGGCAAACAACCAAACAGGATTTTTAGAAATAATCTCACCATCAGAATTTGTGGTTTCAGGCAGATTATCCATCACAATTTCCAAGTCTTCTTGAATTGCCAACAAATGATTACTAATCGCCACAGGATCAGAAGAGGCAATAATTCCATCAAAATGTCCTCTAATTCTATCAAGAGGGTAGATATCAACGCTGTAACCGTAGATCGCCATGAATCCTCCAAAAAGGATAATTGCAACAATTCCAATCATGGAAAGTTTGTAAATATTATTAGCCATTTTTTCTTTCTTGGTCAACAGCCGATTTCTACTTGATTTATTTCTTTTAAATTGAGTATGAGATAAACTCATGTAAGCAATATAAAAAAATCCAAGAGCTTGCAGTCCAATAATTGGTACAAAAACAGGATTGTTTGAAAAAATTGCAATAAAAATTCCCATTATCCCATAAACACCAAAGAATATTTCCAAAAGAGTAGTTTGTGTAAAGGGTAAATTATATGCCTTATCTCTCCAATCGTCATCCTTTGTTACAATACCATACTTTGGAGTTCTAAGGAATTCATTTTTTTTTCCTAGAACTGCATCAAATACTGCAACTGTGTTATTCACAGACATTCCAGCATTATAGACCAACAATGCAGGTAAGATTTTTACTTTTGATTTCCACGATTCGTGATACATGCTTTGTATAATCATAATATATGCACCAGGACCCATAGCAAGATATGTTGCAATTGTTATCGCAGGAAGAAAACTAATCACATAAAGATTAACTTGTCCTGCTAACAAAATAGGCAAAGCCAAAAATTGTATTAACATTAACGGATATACAATATGACGGGTTAGTTGTATGAATGCTTGAACTTTTGCCTCAATTGCCACCTTGCGTTTAATAGCAATTTCAAAAAGTAATTTAATTGCACATTGAATAGAACCTTTGGCCCAACGGAATTGTTGTCGTTTAGCTGCATTCATTTGAACAGGAAGTTCAGCATCGACAACTAGATCAGGTAAGAAGACACATTTCCATCCTTTCATTTGTGCCCTATAACTCAGATCAAGGTCTTCAACTAATGTTGCAGTATGCCAACCACCTGCATCTTCAATGCAATCACGTTTCCAAATTCCAGCAGTACCATTGAAATTCATAAATAAATGAGAGTTACTTTTAGCCTTTTGTTCTATAAGAAAATGAAAATCAAGGCTAAGGGCTTGAGCCTGAGTAATGGCAGAATAATTTTCATTTACATGCCCCCAACGACATTGTACAAGACCAATATTTGATTTTGAAAAATGCGGTATTGCTCGTTTAAGGAACCATTTTGGGGGAATAAAATCAGCATCAAAAATAGCAACAAGTTCAGTATCTGTTGTTTGCATAGCATGTTTTAGTGCACCTGCTTTGTATCCTTTCCGTGTTCCACGCCTTACATGTTCAATTTGAAATCCTTGTTTTTTATAATCATCAACTGCATCTCTAAGTAATTCAACAGTATCGTCATTAGAATCATCCAATACCATTATTCTCATTTTCTCTTTAGGATAATCCAGATTACACACTGAATCTACAAGCCTCTTTGCAACATACTTTTCATTGTATATTGGGAGTTGAATTGTAACTGATGGAGCTCCAAGATCAACAGTTGACAAATTATTTTTTCTTTTTAGAGAAAGATATGCTAAATAATAAAAATTGCAGGTATATCCGGTAATTAGAATAGCTGAAAAAATAAACAGATCAAATACAAACTGAGTAAAAGGATTAGCTGCCATATTTCAATTCCTCAGAATTGTTAATCACTATTTATATCTGTAAGAAATGAAACTATTTTTGTTCAAATATCTTAATTGCTTGTGGTGGACAAACACCTTCACATGCAAGACAGAAAATACAGTCGGGTTCTTTTGACATCAATGGTTTCTTATCAGATGAAGGGCTTCCAGGAGTGTCAAACCACTCATAAACACCAACAGGGCAAGCTTCAATACATCCCCCATCAGCTACACAAATATCATAATCTACTGAAACAAATTCTCCCCAAACTCCCATAATTCCATTACTAGCACCCTTTCGTCCCCAAGTCTTGATTGTGTGCTCAGCTGCCTCATGAGGCTTGGATGGCTTTAATTTGGATTTGTATTCAATGTCGATTGGACCAGGTTTAGCGCCATCTGGAATTTCAATTTCTCCATCATCATCATCGACATCTTCTTCTGTTGCTTCAATTGGTTTTGGTTTTGCACCAAGTACAATTTTTGCCAAAGGAGTAAGTTCTTCAAGTTTTTGAATAGCAGCGATTTCAGATATCTTATCGGTTTTTGCAAAATAGGAAACCATCTTATCTGCCAAAATAGTATTTCGTAAAATAGTATCAATTACCATTTTTGCAAAATGATCAGCCTTCTTTCTATAATCTTTTACCCAATTAGGATCACCAAATTTTTCAATTGGGAAAATTTGATAAATAATGTCAACTACTTCTCCAGTAACAATTTCTACAGTTACAGACAGATCAACTTCTTCATATCCTTTTGAATCAGGATCATTTTTGTTTTGTTCTTTCCATCTATAGGTTGCAAAAATTCTATCAGCATACATATCCATTTCAAATGCCTTTTTAAGACCATCATGGACAGATTTTAGCTCAACTGGTTCTTCAAGTTTAATTGGTAATCTATAAAGTCCAAGTTTGAATCCATGCAATGGATAAACACCACGTTTTGCAGTAGGAGCTTCCATCGACCAAACCCGATCTTTTAAAAGTAACGACATTTGAATTTAATACTTTAATTTTATTTAAAAAGGTTATCACTAGTCATCATCAGGGCATGTAAGTTCTCTAAGTGAGGTATATTTTTTTTCCATTGCTTCTGCATGTTCTAATACTTGAGGAAGATCATAAGAATTCTTAGAGAAATACCATCTAATAGGAACCCAATGTCCAATTCCATCCATGTCATGAATCATTCCTTTATCTGCTTTGACAGTTAATTTTTCATCAATAGAGCTTTCCTTTACAGTAAGACCTCGTTTAGTCTTGTCTTCCAGGATAAAATCTGCGTTTCCATCTTTGATAAAATAAAAAGAACCTTTCTTCAAAACAGGAAGATCTAGAAGCAATTTATTTTTCCACAGGATTTCCAATCATGTTGCCCCATTCTGTCCACGAACCATCATAATTTCTAACTTTAGAATAACCTAGAAGATATTTTAGAACAAACCAACTGTGAGATGATCTTTCTCCAATTCTGCAATAACAAATTACATCCTTATCTGGAGTAACACCTTTTGGTTCATAATTTTGTCTTAGTTCTTCAACTGCTTTGAATGTACCATCTGCATCATTAACTGCAGTTGCCCATGGAATATTATTTGCGTTAGGAATATGTCCTCCTCGTTGTGCATGTTCCATTGGGTATTCAGGAGGAGCAGTGATTTCACCTGTAAATTCGGCAGGAGATCGTACATCAACCATTACAGTATCTTCCTTTCCTAAAGCTCTACTAACATCAAACAAATAAGCTCGAAGGCCTTCATCTGGAGGTTGTGCATTATACGTCGTTGGATTAATTTGTGGTTCATCAGTAGTGTATTCTCTATTTTCCAATTCCCATTTTTTTCTTCCACCATTCATAATCTTCAAATTTTCATGTCCATAATATTTGAAGACCCAGAAAACAAATGCTGCAAACCAATTGTTAAAATCACCATAAAGAACTACTTCAGTTTCTGGAGTTATTCCGTTTTTTGTCATTAATACTTCAAACTGTTTTTTGTTAATAATATCTCTAGTAACAGGATCATTGATGTCACGTTTCCACCAAATAAGGCTGGCACCATTAACATGACCTTTTTGATATCCATTCACAGGATCATAATCAACTTCTACTAATTTTCTATTTTCGTTAGGAGGATTTTCAGATACCCATTGGGTGTCTACTAAAACTTCAGGATGTGCGTAACTCATAATTTGTATGAATTTGTTTTCATACTTATTTGTTTTTCCAATGCTAACTAAAAATATCATTTTTATGTAAATAAAATTCAGAGGAACTACTTGAAACTTCAAAAAGTTGCAGTAGTGAGTAAAGTAGGCTCAAAGGTTTCAGAACAAGCTGCAAAGAATGTAGCAAAAAAATTGTTAGCAAAAAAATCTAAAGTGTACACAATTTCACCAATTGAGATAGAAGGATCAAAAAAAATTGAAACATTAGAAGAATTAAAAAAAGAAAAATTAGATCTTATTATCACACTTGGAGGTGATGGAACGACTCTCAGAGTTTTTAGAAGTTTAGATAATGAAACTCCAATTCTGACAATAAATGTAGGTGGAAATAGAGGAATTTTAGCAGAGATAACTATTGATGAAATTGATGATGCAATTAATCAAATTATAAAAGATAAATTTTTCTTAGATAAAAGAACAAGAGTAGTAGCATCTTGTGGAAATAAAGAATTTCCACCAGCACTAAATGAAATTTATATCAGTAGAGCAAACTTGACTAAAACTGCAGAAATTGAAATTAAATTTCAAAACGATACGGTAAAACAAAAAATGGATGGAGTAATTGTTGCAACTCCCAGTGGGTCTACAGGTCATTCGTTTTCATTAGGAGGTCCAATTTTACATGAAAGTTTAGATGTTCTAATTATCACTCCAGTTGCACCAGTATATCGATTAGAATCAATTGTAGTTCCAGATGAAAAAATTGAAATTATTTCTTCACATGATTGTAATATTGTAATGGATGCACAAGTAGTCAAAACTGCAGGATATGAAGAACCAATTACTATTAAGAAATACAAAAAACCGGCAATATTTGTAAGGTTGAAAAAAAGAGGATTAAGACAAATGAGTAAACTTGGATTTTAGAGTTTTAGATGCCAGTGCATTTTATGCAGGAGTTCCATTTAGATCTTCCAGTGACTGCTATACCACATCTTTGGTATATGATGAAATTAAACATATAAAGAAAAATCAAGATGTGCTGGAAACTTTGATTGAAACAAACAGATTGAAGATTAGAGAGCCAAATGAAGAATCAACAAATACTGCTACAAGAGCAGCAAGAGAAACAGGTGATTTCCCCCAGTTATCAAAACAAGATATCTCAATAATTGCATTAAGCATTGAGATGAATGGAGAAATAATTAGTGATGATTTTGCAATTTCCAATGTAGCAAAAAATATAGGTTTAAAAATTTCACCAATTATGACTCAAGGCATAAAAGATGTAGGAAAATGGATCCATTATTGTTCAGGATGCAGAGTTAATCACAATAGTGGAAAGGAATGTCCGATCTGTGGAACACCGCTAAAAAGAAAATTACTTACACACAAAGATTCTGATTAAAACAATAGATTTTATTTAATTAATTCAAAGACTATCAAAAAAATTACAGTTTTTTTGGTTTAATAACAAGATTTGACCGTATTCATTAAAACAAACATCTATCCTATAAAAAGAGAACAGGAATTGTAAAAGGATAATAAAGAAATATTGTTTTTGAACGAATATCCAAAATTACAAAGTTTGAATCAGATAGATGTTCTTTAAACCAATCAATAGGTGCTAACACAAAAAATTATGTTTCTCAATTTGTTTAATGATATTATGCATCATGCAGGGTTTT
>JBMYWJ010000024.1:0-515 GCA_049607285.1 Candidatus Nitrosopumilus sp. | reverse complement strand
TTGATTAGATTTCTTGAGAAACTTACTTTTAGATTCTAACATTTTTTTAATTTTCTTGGCTCTAACTTCACCTAATCCGTCAACTTTTGCCAATTCAGCAGCAGTACCAGTAAAAACTTTCAAGGGAGTTCCAAATTTTTCAAGTAATCGAATCGCAAATTTTTCTCCAATTCCAGGTAAACTGCAAAGAATTGAAAGTTGTTGTTTTTCTAAATCAGTGGATTTTTTAATCTTCTTCAAATACGGACCTTTTGGGGAATCTTTTCTTGAGCACATTGAAACCAAAAGCTTAGCAGTATGCATTGCACTAGGTGTAGGAACAATTGGAATTTTAAAATCAAGAACAACAGTAGAAAGAGATCCATAAAATATGAAGGGATTATCAGTAATTTCTTGAATTTCATCAACATTTCCTTCCACTAAAACAATTGGATATTGAAAATGTTCTTTGAGCCGTGTACATTGATCGAAAAGTCTCCCATCGAAAACAGAAGACATTAGATCACGTATGCTTT
>JBMYWJ010000023.1:0-8684 GCA_049607285.1 Candidatus Nitrosopumilus sp. | reverse complement strand
ACTAGTTATCTTACTCTTGATGAAACCAAAGAATCTCTTAATAGGTCTATTCAATCGTGGCAAAAACGAGATAAGTTATCTGAAAAGATTGGAAAAGGAAAATATGCTATTGTTGCATACGACAAAATAAAGAGAATCACTATGCCTCTCCCAAATGATCATTTACTATTTGTTAGTCTCGAAGGTGAAGAATTTGGTAATGTCAAAAATATTGTGACTATAGTTGATTGGGTAAATTCTAACATGGGACTCTAGTCAATTTTTTTGCAATTGTCTAAAAAATAAAAAAATAAAAATCTGTTTAATTTATTTTATTTTTTTTTACAATTTTCAAGGTTTGATAGAATTATAGTTATTTCTAAGACCATTCTTAGAATACTGATGACATCTGACATAGTCTGAAACTTGAAAATTTAAGAAAAGATATTTTAAGATTAGAAGATAATATTGCCGAATTTTCTAGATTACAGTACAACGAAGGAATTAAAAGATCAATTTATCAAATTCAATCTAATCTAAAATATCTTAGCATTCTTGCAAATGGTTCTCCTCTTGACAAAAATGAAGATCGAAAAATAATGGATTTTTTAAGAATTCATTATAATTATCTAAAAAATTTACCTGTCTCTGTGTGACTTATCAAACAAGAAAATTTTATTCTTCTTTTAACAAAAACAATATGATTATCTTTAAAATAGTTTTTAATGCTATTGTCATTTAAAAATTCTAAATTTGTTTATTTTGATTCCAAATTCAAAACTGTCATTTTATTTTCATATGTTTTTTAACTGATTCAATCTTTTCTTTCATTTTGAGATGTTTGTCTCTTCTTGAATCGATTTTGATTATAATTTCTACTCTGTCAATTCCTAAAAAATGAACAGTATCTGTCATTTTTTTTGATGCTTGATAAATGATATCTATATTATCTGATTCTAAAACTGTCCCCATTGAGTTTATTTCATATTTTAAATTATCAATATTTTGGATAGCCTCAATTGCTTTGGCAATGTAAAAACTAGCGCTTGTAGTTTTGGTGGCTATGGGGTAAATACTAATTTCTGCTTGGATCATCCTGTTTCTCTTTTATTCTAGTTTCTGACTATTGTAAATTACTCTGCCGGTTTTTTTTCTTCTCTTTTAGCACTGCCTTTTTTTCTCCTTGCTCCAAAACTAATCAATACTAACAAAAACCCTACTCCGATTAAAATTCCAGAAAGTGTAGTGTAATCCTCATTTTCTTGTTGTGCAGTCATCAAATCAATGACTTCTTCTTCTGTCATCCCTGTTTGACCTGCAGGCATTGTTGTGCTGATGCTCAAGGTAAGTGCAATTCCTACAACTAGTAATGCAATTCCGCCGCTTAGGATTTTTTTATCTACAAGAACCATATGATTTTGTTCAGATTTTATCATATATTAGGTATATTCTAGGAAAAATGTGATTAGCATCCGATATTATCGCGATCTTTTCTAATACTATGATGGCTTAAAAAAATAAAAAATGTTTGATTCTTTAAATAATCTTCTTCTTACCTGACTTAGTTTGTTCAAATTTTTATCAAAAAAATAAACAAATGTACGAGATTTTACTAATCAACTTTTTATTCAATGATTTGTTACTTACATTGATAGCAATCAAGTAATTCCAAACACCATAATGTGTCAAAGCAGAGTTGTGGTGATTTGTTGTCAATGGATGACAAGGTGGTTTTGATTACTATCGTAACTTCTCCCTCTGTTATCTAAAAAATTTTGAGATATTTAGAAAATGTTATATTTTCTTGAAATATGTCATAAATTAGAGTTCCGTTTGGTTGGAAATTCTGCCCTTATTGATTTATGTTCTACACTTATCACATGTTGCCTCAAAGGTTTCTTCATCTAACACCAATGAAACTCCTGATGAATGACATTTTGAGCATAATCCTATCATATAATTTGTTGTCGGCCCAAGCAAATTTGAATTAGTTTATTAAAATTTAGTTCGATCTAGGTCAACATTTGACACTCTGATGAATTCTTGATGTTCTCTCTGTATTGTAAAAAGATCATTTTTCTAAAACCCTTCGGGTGGTTTTTGAACAAATACATTACATACTAACGCATCTGTTTTTGTATCTCTATACTGCACATTACATGACACAAATTTCCCTTTTAGTGCATGCTCTAACTGTTCTTGTGTGGTCTCACTGTATTGGGGCTCTTCCTGATTGTCAATCTTTGCAATAATTATTTTTTCAGTTTTACCATATTCCTCTTTGTTATCTTTTCTTACATGACTTACAACTAACTCAAAGGCATTGTTTGTAAGAACTCCCATAACTGGACCGCCTATTCCATCTCCCATTATTTTTCAAAAGTTTTTGTTCTATATTATTTGATGGCAATACTTATCTTAAAATCTGGCACCAAATTCTTCTTTTTTGCCATTTCAAAGAGTTTTCTGATTGATTCTTCTCCTGAATCCCCCATGTTGACTGTTATTTTGTTCACATACATTTTTACAAATTTTTCAATTAAATCGCGTGGTTTTCCTCTGGAATACTGCATTGCATATTCTAATGCATCTTCTAGATTATTCAACCCAAATTCTATTGATGCTTGAAGGTACTGATCAAATTTGTGAATAGCATCCATTCCTAAATCTGTCTTCATAACATTGATGCCCAAAGGTACTGGAAGTCCATCTGTTGTTTTGTGCCACCACTCTCCTACATCTATAATCTTGACATTTCCCTCTTGTTCATATGATAGTTGAGTCTCGTGAATTACTAGTCCTGCATCTACTTTACCATTTTTTACAGCTTCTGGAATATCGCTAAAATTCATCTCTACGTATTCAAATTTTCCAATCATTAACTGGAGTAACAAAAATGCTGATGTCATTTTACCAGGAATTGCAATCTTGCAGTTTTTTAAATCCTCAATTGACATTTGTTTTCTTGCAGTAACAATAGGCCCATATCCGATACCAAAACTTCCTCCACTTCTCAGAATTGTATAACCTGGAATGTATGCACATGCGTGAACTGAAACCGCTGTAACATCAAGCTCTGGATCAGTTGCTTTACGATTTAATTTCTCAATATCTTCAATTACATGGTTTACTTTAAAATCTGGAGATGGAATCTTATCTGTAAACATGCCATAAAACATGAATGCATCATCTGAATCAGGTGTATGTCCTACAGAAACTTCCATATTTTTTTGCCAATTGGTCGTAATAAAAATCAAAACCTGCACAAAATCGTTTTTCTAATATATGTGTGAAATTATCTGAATTTGTGAATACCATAGATGCTTTTGAAAAAGACATCTTTCTTCAACTGGATTTTTTAAAATCCTTTGAAAAACAAAAAACCATTCCTTCTTCTAATCTCCAAAGAAATAATGTTATTTTTTCAGGAAGTGGAGATTCTCTAGTTTCTGCAATGCTTGCAGAATCTTTTTCAGATGGATTGGTAAGGGCAATGGACCCGCTAGACCTTTACAAAAATAAGAGATTAATTCAATCAAAACATATCTACTTTGTCTCTATTTCGGGAAATACTATCACAAGCATCAAGGTAGCAAAGACTGCAAAAAAATCAATTGCTATAACCTCCAAGCCTCAAAGTAGGCTTGCAAAGGTAACCAATGAGGTTGTTTTACTTACCGCGCCCACAAATAACATCTTTACTGCAGGAAGCATAACTTTTCTGGAAAGTGCTTTGGTTTGTATGTCTTTGGTAAAAAATATTACAATTCCAAGAAATATCAAAATCTTCTCAAAAGCCAAAATTGATGCTAAAAAATTTACAATATCCAAAAGAATTTTTATTCTGGGCAATCTTTTTACTTTTCCTTTGGCAATGTATTGTGCTGCAAAGTTTTACGAACTCTTAGGTTATGATGCACACTATTCCAAAATAGAACAGTTTTCTCACATGGAATTATTTTCTGCAAAAAAAGGTGACACGGTAATAATATTTGAAGAAAAAAACTCACACAATAAACAACTAGTAAAAAATCTTCAAAAAATTGGAATTAATGTCATTCATCCTTTTATTCCCTCAGATAATATATCTCAGATGCTTTACTGCACTTTTTTTTCACAACTAATCGTATTATTTGAGGCCAAAAAGAAAAAGAAGAAAGATTGTCATTTTGTTACTGCAAAAAATATTCGTGGTGTTAGCAATGAAATGATATATTGATCTTTCCAAGGCTAAGATTTAATAGCTGAAAACTTTGGTTTGCGGATATGGTAAAATTCAAGTCAACAGGTGAGGTTTTAAAGATCATCAAAAATAAGGATCAAATTCGAAACTTTGGTGTTATTGCTCATGTTGACCATGGAAAAACTACTATGAGTGATAGTCTTTTAGCTTATTCTGGTATTATTGCTCCCTCTTCTGCAGGTAAAGCATTGGCAATGGACTTTGATAAAGAAGAGCAGCAGAGAGGAATTACAATTTATCAGGCAAATGTTACATTACACTTTACTCAAAATGACAAAGAATATGTCATTAATATGATCGATACTCCTGGACACGTAGACTTTAGTGGACGGGTGATTCGAAGCCTTAGGGCAATTGATGGTGCAGTTGTAGTATGTGATGCAGTAGAAGGTATCATGACTCAAACTGAGACTGTAACTAGAATGGCACTTGAAGAAAGGGTGAAACCTGTCTTGTTTATCAACAAAGTGGACAGACTCATCAAAGAACTCCGATTAACTCCAGAGAAAATGCAACAGCAACTAGCGGAGGTTGTCTCAAATTTTAACCAGCTAATTGATACCTATGCAGAACCTGAATACAAAGAAAAATGGAAGGTATCAATTCAGGATGCAAGTGTCACATTTGGTTCTGCAAAAGATAGATGGGCAATTAACATTGATTTAATGAAAGAGAGAGGAATTACCTTCAAAGATGTAATTGATGCTTATGAGAATGAAAAAGTTTCAGATCTTGTAGAAAAGGCCCCATTGGCTGATGCTGTACTTGGCATGGTGGTAAAACACCATCCCCCACCACATGAGGCAGTAAAGTATAGAATTCCACAAATTTGGAAAGGTGATTTGGAGTCTGATGTTGGAAAGGCTTTGCTGTCATGTAGTGATGATGGTCCAACTATTATGATGATTGTAAACATGGTCTTAGATCCTGCTGCTGGCCCTGTTGCAATTGGTAGATTATTTTCTGGAACCATCAAAGATGGACAGACAATTAACATTATTGATGAGAAAAGAGAAGGAAGAATTCAATCCGTTAACTTTTTCATGGGAAACCAAAGAGAACAAGTAGGAGAACTTGGAGCCGGAAATATCCCTGCATTGTTGGGATTAACTGAAGCTAGAGCCGGAAATACCATATCTTCTGTTAAAGGAATCCCGATGTTTGAAGGCGTAAAATATGTCTCAGAACCGGTTGTTCAAGTGGCCATAGAGCCAAAACATCCTAAAGATTTACCTAAACTAGTTGAAGTGCTCAAACAATTGACGATTGAAGATCCAAACCTTGTAGTAAAAATTGATGAGGAAAGCGGTGAGACTATTGTTGCAGGAATGGGTGTATTACACTTGGATGTTGCAACACATCGTATTCAAGATGCCAAAGTAGACATTGTGACATCTGAACCTCTGATTAACTACAGGGAGACTGTAAAGGGCGGATGTGAACCAATTATGGCAAAATCCCCAAATCGTCACAACAAAATATTCATGAAAGTAGAACCCTTAGAACCAAAAATTGCCACCATGCTAAGAACTGGTGAAATCAGTGATATGAAAGATAAGAAAGTAATTGCTGATCTGCTAAAAAATGCAGGATGGGATACTGATACAATCAAGAGAGTTATGAAATTTGATTCTAGAGGAAATGTTTTGATTAATGGAACAAAAGGTGTTCAATTTGTACAAGAATCAACTGACTCTATTAATTCTGGATTTGAAGACGTAATGAAAGAGGGGCCTCTCTGTAAAGAACAGATGAGAGATTGCAAGTTTATCTTTACTCACTTTGTTCCACACGAAGATACTGCACACCGTGGTCTCTCGCAATTGGGCCCTGCTTCTCGTAGAGCATGTATGGGTGCATTATTAACTGCAGGTACTGCTGTTTTAGAGCCAACACTATCTATTGAAATTCGGGTTCCAACTGATTTGGTTGGAAACGTTGCAACAGTTCTTTCAGGTAAACGTGGCAAAGTACTTGACATGACACAAAAGGGTGCATCAAGTATTGTTACCGGTGAGATTCCCGCATCTGAGACATTTACTCTGTCTGAAGAGATGAGAGGTCAAACAGCTGGTCGTGCAACATGGAACACCTCCTTTAAAGAATGGACTGAAGTTCCAAAATCCATACTTGCAACTGCAGTATCTGATATTAGAAAAAGAAAAGGTTTAGCACCAGAACCACCAGGTGTTAACGAGTTTATTGATAAAGAGTAAAAATAGAAAACCCCCTTTTTATGCCTAAGAATGTGACGCTTGTCGTAATCCTTTTTGTTAAGATCTACAACGTAGTTCATGGTAAATAAAAAGAGATTCAATCAGACAGTCAAGGTAACGAATAGAATTGCCGAGTTATGACGCGTTCATTCTTTGCCAATATCTAGGCATCTTTTCTTAATATATCTGAATTTTTTTAATGCTAATTCAATTCCTTTTATGGAAGACATGTTTTATTTCTCCATGTATAGAATTTTTCAGAGAAATTTTAACGTAAAATTAATTTTAAAATGAATAAAATGACATTTAAAAATTATATTTTCAAGAATTTGTGGCTCCAAGTTGTATTGTCTTTAATCATAGGGCTTTGTGTGGGATTAATTTTGGGTGATGATGTAGGTGTCGGGATAGATGATGACGCTTTAGATTCTTTATCCTCCTATCTGAAAATTCCTGCCAACATATTTTTGAGTATAATTCAAATGATTATCGTACCGCTAATTTTTGCATCTATTGTTGTTGCTATTACTAATCTGGGAGCAAAAGATAAACTAAAAACTCTCGGATTGGGTGTTGGTACTTACTTTGTAATTACTACGACAATTGCAATACTTGTAGCTGTATTTCTTACATCGATTATTTCTCCAGGCAGTATTCTTGATTTATCTCTTCAGGAATCTCATGATCTTTCAGATGATGATCTACAAATCAAAGATGGCTTTTCACTAGATGGCATTCCAAATGCCGTATCTAACATAATTCCAAAAAATCCTATTTCTTCATATCTTGAAGGGCAGATGTTTAGCATCTTGGTGATGGCACTCATTGTAGGTCTATCCATGGCAGTTCTTCCAAAAGAATCAGTCAAACCATTACTAGATTTACTAGAATCAATTCAAAAAATTACACTACACATTCTTTTGATTTCTATGAAGATTGTACCGTTTGCAGTTTTTGGATTGATTGTTGGAATGGTTGCCACAGTCGGTGTGGGAACAATGGTTGGATTGGGGGCATACATGGGAACCGTTGTTCTGGGTCTTGGAATTATGTTACTGGTATATACATTGTTCTTAAAATTCGTAGCAAAAAGATCAATATCTTCTACGTTTTCAAAATTCCGCAATCCGCAAACTTTAGCTTTTTCAACAGCCAGTTCCATGGCTACAATGCCAATGACATTAAAGACGGCAGAAGATGATCTGAAAATAGATACTAGAGTTTCAAAATTTGTAATTCCTTTAGGAACGACTGTGAATATGGATGGAACTGCACTATACCAGGTTATAGCTGTCTTCTTTTTGGCACAACTTTTTGCAATTGAATTGAGTATGATATCTATATTGGTGATAATCATAACCTCTCTTTTGGCTTCTATTGGAACCCCTGCCGTACCTGGTGCAGGAGTAATCGTCTTATCCACCATACTGATTACTGTTGGTATTCCTCCGGTTGGAATCTTGCTACTGATTTCTGTAGATAGAATTTTGGACATGATTAGAACTATGGTAAATGTTACGGGTGATCTTACCGCCAGTTGTGTATTTGACAAAATAACACGGGATTAAAAGAACAGAATAATATTGATTTTTACTCTTTATCGATAAAAATAGAATCCTCCTGAAACCACTATTCCTAAAAAAGGTTCAAACCTCTAAAGATTCTACCACATCTCACTAAACGGATGTTGATCTGTGAATCAATCTTAAATAAAATCTCACAAGAGTAATTTAATGAATAATTTAAACAGATGGATTTCATTACGCAACAAACTACGACTTCTGGGGTTAGTAATACCTCCCATTCTGTTTACAATAATTATTTCTTATCCTATAGATGGGTTGGCATTTGAAGCCAAACTTGTTTTAGGATTGGCTGTATGGATGGCAATATGGTGGGCTACTGAGGCTATCCCATTTTATGTTACTGCATTGATTCCATTGTTTGTATTTCCACTGCTTGGTGTGGCAGATATTGACAAAGTAATTTCTGCGTATGGTGACAAATTAGTATTTTTATTGATGGGTGGATTCCTAGTTGCAAAGACAATAGAAAAAGTAAATCTTCACAAACGATTTGCGTTAAACACTCTGAAAGTAGTAGGAACAAAACCAAGAAATATCGTTTTGGGATTTATTATTGTCACTGGTTCCCTTAGTGCTTGGATTACAAACACTGCAACTACTCTGTTAATACTTCCAATTGCAGTTGCAGTTATCTCACAAGTAGATGTTACACAGAAAAAA
>JBMYWJ010000022.1:0-8890 GCA_049607285.1 Candidatus Nitrosopumilus sp. | reverse complement strand
AGGTACAGAGTTAATTGGAAAATCAGTCATAGTTCCACATAGAAATGAGTCAATTGTAATGCTTCCGGCAAGCTTTGTCGAAAGTGGAACAGGTACAGGAATGGTGATGTCAGTTCCTGCACATGCACCTTTTGACTATCAGGCATTAATTGACATCAAAAAATCACCACTAGATTATGATTTGGCCTCAAAAGTAGACAAAATTATACCAATATCCATCATAGAGACCGATGGGTATGGAGAGAATCCAGCAAAAGAGACAGTTGAAAAATTCGAGATTGCAGACCAAAACGACCCAAAACTAGAAGAGGCAACAAAAGAAGTTTATGGAAAGGAATTCTATGGTGGAAAGCTAAAACCAAATACAGAAAAATTTACCGGAATTAAAGTAGCATATGCAAAAGACATGGTTAAGAACTGGTTGATTGAAAACAAACATGCAGATATTTTATTGGAGCTTACAAACACGCCTATAAAATGTAGATGTGGTGCTGAATGTGTAGTTAAAGTTCTCAACAATCAATGGTTTCTAAATTATGGAGATAAAGACTGGAAAGACTTGGGTATAAAATGCTTCGATTCTATGAACATTTTACCTCAAGAAATAAAGTCAGAATTCGATTATGTAATTGGGTGGTTACGAGAAAGAGCATGTGCGAGACAACATGGACTTGGAACAAAGCTACCTTGGGATAACGACTGGATTGTAGAGAGTTTGTCGGATTCCGTAATATACATGGCATATTATACAATATCAAAATTTGTAAACAACAAAAAAATAATTGTAGCAGATTGTAATTTATCAAAAGAATTCTTTGATTACATATTTTTAGATATAGGAGAACGAAATAAAGTTTCTGAAATTACAAAGATAAATTTAGATACAATAGATGAAATCAAAAAAGAATTTCAATATTTTTATCCAGTTGATTCAAGGCATTCAGGACGCGATTTGGTTCCAAACCATTTGACATTTTTTGTCTTAAATCATGTTGCAATATTTCCAGAAAAGAATTGGCCAGGTGAAATTGTTGTAAATGGTTCTGTATTGATGAACGGCTCAAAAATGTCAAAGAGTATGGGAAACATCATACCACTACGAAAAGCAATACAGGATTACGGTGCGGATCCGATAAGATTAGCAATAATAATTTCAGCAGAATTACTCCAAGATGCTGATTTTAACATGGAGTCAATTTCAGTAATCCAAAATAAATTAGAATCATTTTATCAGGAATGCTCCAGGCTCAAATCAGAGAAAATTGGAGAATTGCAGGCTGAAGACAAATGGATTTTGTCGAAAACGCAAAGTATGGGATTACAAGTAACTGCTGCTATTGAAAAGATGAGATTACGAGAGGCATTGCATGACATTTTATTTGCATTTGAGTCAAACTTGAGCTGGTATCTAAAAAGAATCAAGGCAAAAAATAGAAATAATGTTTCAGGAATATTACATCAGATAAATTCCATACGTGTTGCTATGCTTTCACCATTTGCACCACATATTGCAGAAGAAATGTGGGAAATACTTGGGCATCATGGACTTGTATCAACATCAAAATGGCCAGAATTTTCTCAAGAGAAGATAGATCCTACGGCGATTCAATCAGAAGATTTACTAAAATCTACGATGGATGACATTGCAAACATTCTCAGGGTAACAAAGATTAGGCCACAAAAAATCACAATTTACACCGCTGATTCTTTTAAGTCCAAAGTATATCATAGTATTTTAGAAAAAGTAATGACAGGGCAGACAAACATGGGAGTTGTAATGAAGGAATTAATTGCAAATCCAGATACTTCAAAAGTGAAAAAGATTCCAAACTTTGTGCAAAAGACCATAAAAGATATTCTGTCAGAACCAACTGAAATTAGACAGACAAAGCTAGAATCAAAAGAATTTAATGAGAAAAGATTTCTTGTAAATGAATTGGCAGGGATAGTAAAGAGAGATTTTAGTGTAGATATTCAGGTATTTGCTGAATCTGATTCCAATATTTATGACCCAAAGGGAAAAGCAAGACATGCAAGACCATTCAAACCTGCAATTTTAATTGAATAGATATTTTACAAATGATTTGCTCATTAGTACAATAAGAAATAATAGTTGTAGGAAGCATCATCACACAATGGACAAATCTAGTATAATACTAAAGATTAATTTAAGAAAGAAGACAGGAAATGAGCTTAAGATCATCTCCGAAAAGAGATTGATGACAGCTCTTCGCTTAAGATCAGAAACGTAAGGTTACCTGATGAAAGCGATTGTCTTAAGGTCTGAAACGTTTGTAATCAGACGACAAACCACCTTTTCAAAGTAACTATGTGAATTTGATATTTAACTAACACTATTTTTTCATACTATTAGAATTAGGCAACAAAATTAACATTAGTAAAATTTCCAGATAGTATATTTATTAGGCATAGTGGAATCGCAAAACATCTTGAAGATAGCAGTAATGGGAATGGGAGTGGCAGGATCTTACCTCATGGCCAGATTAAAAAATTCTGAACATGAAGTAACAGGATATGAACGAATGCCAGAAGATAGACATGATTCTATTTGTGCATGGGGAACAATCAAACCAGTACTGAAAGAATTTTGTAACAAAGTTAACAGAGATTTTGACAAGTTTTTGATTCATGATGGGAAAAATATGCATGTCAAAATGAACAACGATGTAAAGTTTGATATCGGATTACATGGTTTATGTACATACGACAAGCTAGGACTAATCAAGGATTTCATAAAAGATTCAAAAATTATTTACGGAGAGTCACCATCATTAGAAAAGCTTGAAGCACAGTACGACATAATAGTTGATTGTACAGGATTTCATAGAGTGTATCTACCAAAACTGGAAGAAGATTTCTTTTTGCCGACCTATGAGTACAAGGTAGAATATGAAAATGGAGTGCCATATGATGATTTTTACATTGAGCCATTTCCTGGTATGTCAGGGTATTTCTGGTATTTCCCACTAGGCGAAAAATGGGCACATATTGGAGCCGGAGACTACAAAAAGAATCATATTAAAGCAACAGATGATTTTTTAAAAAAACACGGTGGCAAGGTGTTAAAAACAAAGGGACGTCCAATAAGATTAGCAACTCCAAACAAATGCAAACCATTTTACAAAGACAAAGTTGTAGGGGTTGGAGAATCAATTGGAACTGTTTATGCTTTATTGGGAGAAGGAATTATTCCAAGTATGCAATGTGTTGAGATTTTCTTGGAAAACATGGAGGATTTTAAGGCATATGAAAATGCAGTCGATGAGCATTACAAAGTGTATGGCAAGGTGTTTAATTTTGTCAGGGCAAAAATCCACAAGGATTTTAATTTCTTCAAAGCGCTTCCAGACTTCATAGCAATATTTCGCTACATGAAAAAGCATGAGGATAGATTTGGTATGGATATTAAAATTGCAGATTTGATGAAAGTAGCGAAAGCCTAAACAACTGCTAACTAAAACTTACTAAACCAAAGCCTTGTCTGTTTGTTCTACTAGAGGCCATATTATAGTCATAAATAATTTTAGAATATTCCTTGAATTCATCTTTCATAGGTTCAAGATTTTCTGCAAGATAAAATCCAGGACAATCTCCTGTGAACTGATAGGTTGCATGTACACGTGCCATTCCCTTTTCATTTTCAAGCCAGGTTGAAAATGGATAAAGATAACAAACTCCAGGTCTGTCAGGATGCATACTGCATCCACCCTTGTCATCTAAAAATCTACATGAAATGTGTGTGCCATCATCTTGTTCCGTTTCATCTTTTTTTCTTTTTAGATTAATTGTGGTCATTGTAGTCATTTGTCCAGAAGGTCCAAGATCCTGATACGTTACAGTTAGAGTTTCATTTTTTATAAAATCAGAAGATTTTTGATATTTCAAACCTTTCCCAATCGTAATTAAATCATCAGAAGTCAATGGAAGTCTACCTTGTCTATCACAACAATTGTGGCAATCAGGCCAATAACATTTCCATAAAATATATTTTTTCTCAGAATTCAGATAAGGCACATGAAAAACTACATCTTCGACTTTTATGGGATAATCAGATACATCAGTAATTTTTCCTAGCATAAATTGTCGAAGGATGGGGTCGACATTCCAATCTTTTTCCAACAAATTTAATGATTCTTCAATTTCGTTTTGAGACAACTATTAAGTTATAATATAATTTGCAGATGTTATTAATGTTGAGTGAAAAAGGAAAATACGCATCAGCAACTGAGAACAGAAGATTTGTTTGGTCCAAAATCGTTTGGCCTTTGATTTTAGAAATTAACGATGTTGCATTTTCATTAAAACAATATCAAAGAAAACGTGATCAAATATGTAAAGAAAAAAATGTAACCATTACAATCACCTCAAGAGGTCTAGTCTCTCTGATGCAAAAGGGGATTTTACTAAAGGAAGATGATATTTATTCAATTCATTTTCGATTGATCCCTTATATGAGATTAAAAGCAGAATGTAATTACGCAACTGCTATCCATGAAGTTAGGATAAAGTAACATCAGCAAATGATTATATTCTAAAACATCGGAATTTGGTTTGGTAGCCCGATAGTCTAGCGGTCAAATAATAATATTTTAGATCAAGGATTCTGCCCTCTGGATCTCAAGAGTGGATAGGCGGAGACGGCAGTTCGAATCTGCCTCGGGCTACTTGAAAAACTTTAGCTATCTAGATGCTTGAGCTATCCTTTCTAGCTCATTCTTTTTCTTTACGGAAGGAGCATTTGGATCATTTGAAGCCGCAAGAATTAGTTGTTCAGCCATATGCTCTTCAATTGGTTTTGGATTAGAAAAAGTAGCCTCTTTGATGGCATCGGAGATGAATTTTAGAGCTAAATCAACTCTCCTAATTGGAGCAACATCAACTGAAACATGATACACTGTACCACCATATACAATTCTAGTTGTGTCTTCGTTTGGAGCAGAAAACTCTACTGCTCTAACTAAAACTTCAACAGGGTTTTGTCCAGTTTTTAGTGAAATTATTTCAAAGGCAGTTTTTACAGTATTAAGAACTTTGGTCTTTTTACCAGTCATTCTGCCTGTATTTTTTGCATATTTTTTTCCAAAATGCATTGTTTTGTTAATTAATCGTTCAACAATGTTAACATCTGCTTTGTTAAATCTTTTCAGAGCTGAACGACCATAAGTGTACGGTAAAATTTGTTTTCTCAAAGAAATAGCAGTTTTTAGTCCAGGATCTTTAATCTCAATATTAGACAAATCCCACTTTCTAAATAATAATAAATTCTTTGTTTGCGTCAATTTTATCTCCTTGGTTTCTCTTTCTTTCCTATTACTAATTCATGAAGTGATGTACCATTAACTTTGAAAACTTTGAATCTCACTCCAGGAATATCACCCATGGCTCCACCCTGTGTGGCACCCATACCTTGAATATGCACTTCATCATGTTCATCGATAAAGTTCATTGCACCATCTCGAGGTAAAAAGGCAGTTACCGTTTTACCATTTTTAATTAATTGAACTCTAACACATTTTCTAATAGCAGAGTTTGGTTGTTTTGCTGCAATACCTACTTTTTCTAAAACAATTCCTCTACCTTGAGGTGCTCCTCCAAGAGGATCAGCTTTTTTATCGATACCAAGTTTTCTTCGTTTGTAAGTAGAAATTGCCCATCTCTGACTTTTTCTTTTAGAGATCAAAACTCGACCAGCAAATAATCCAAGAGGGGACTTTGTCATATCTTACATCTCCAACGTTGCACGTTCAGGACTATTAATCAGTACACTTGTAATATCAAAATATCGTTTTGCAAGTAATCGTGCCTTTTCAGCATTTCTACCTTCTCTTCCAACAACTATTCCTTTCTTTCTTGGGTCAACCATTACAATTGCCTGTTTTGAACCATCTACTCTTTTATTTATTTTTACTTCAGAAATTAATTTTGAATTAAGCAGGTTAGACAAAAATTTGGCAGGATCTTCATCAAACTCTACTAACTCTACATTTCGTTTGACAATATTCTGTAATGATTTGATATGGATACCACCTTTACCAATAGCAAGTCCCATCTTACCAGTATTAACTACAAAAATTACTCGGTCTTGTTTTTCATCTTCAACACAATCACGTGCAGTCGCACCAGTGACATTCTGAAAAAGAGACATCATACGCATTTGATCAGTAGTAAGTTTGATTGATTGTGTCATAAGAATTCCTTTTTATCTCCGAACAAAAAATGTCTCATTTAAACTTTCATGAAGTAAAATAACACTATACATTCTTTGCCTCAGCTTCTGTATCTTTTAGAATTGATTTGATGTTAGCATCAGTTATTGATGTAAATGAAATTGTTGAAATTCGAAATTGCAAGCCACATAATCGTCCCAATGCGACTGATGTTCCACGAAAGTTTACTAATGGTATCTTTTCTTTTTTTGTATTCGATTCAATTTGCTCAAACATTTCTTTTTTTATTGATTGAGACAATACAATTAGCTTAGAGTTTTTTACAGAGTTCAAAACTTGTTTAGTACCCATTGTTAACTTATCTTCTTTGAGTGCATCCTTTAAGGATTTTTCAAGTATCTTACTCATGTTTTACCTTATGACCAACGTCTCAATAGGGCTTTATAGGTTTATGGAAAAATTACTCTAGAAAACCAAACAAAGAACCTAACGATGAAAAGGCAACTCCAACTTCTTCAAAAAAATCAGATTGGTATTTACTTTCAGTATTGATCAAATCAGATTTATCAGATATCAAAGAGGATTCCACAAGTGTAACATTTTCTAAATTAGAATCGGGAGACAAATCAACAATATTGTTAGTTTGTGGGATTTGATTGATCGCAATTACAAGGTTTGTTCTTGCAGTAGAATAGTTAGGGTTTTTTTCTAGAATTTCATTGTATAGTAAGATTGCTTCATCAAGATTTCCAAGATTTGCAAGGGCATTTGCTTTGTTATTTTTAGCAGGTAGAAAATCAGAATCGAATTTAATTGCCTGATCATAGTGTATTATTGCCTCTGAAAAATATCCCAATTTACCTAAGGCAGATCCCTTGTTTACAAGAATTTCTACATCACCAGGATTGTTAACCAATGATTCATTAAAAAAATTTAATGAACTATCAAATTTACATAATCTATACAAAGCAGGTCCCATTCCATCATAGTACGAAATAGTATCAGTAAAAGTAGATGAATCGCATTCCAAATTTATTTGATTTAATAATTTTCCCAACTCTATATCTTCAACTGTAAGATTTGTATTTTTTTTGATGTTAGTTTTTGAAATGGTTTTTTCTGAATTATATTTTTCATTTATGATGTTTGTTTTTTGTGTTTCAATATTGTTTAATTGTTTTTTAACAAGGATTTCTTTTTCCGTAGTTTTGACAATTGAATCATTATTAGAATTTGATTCATTGTATTGTGGATTGATAATGAATGAAGTTTCAGAGGCCGTGTCGTTATTATCAATGATTTGTTCATTGTTAGTTTGTTGTTGTGATTCAAGATTGTCAAGTTCAGAAATGAGTTCATCTAATAATTCTTTCAATTCTTCTTCAGATTGTTCATTTTCTATGATTCTATTTTCAAGGTCATCTTTGATTTCGGGTAATGGATTTTTTTGAAAATCAAAAAAAGATATTATTTCGGTTTCTGCATAATGGGCTTTTATTGAATATGTTCCATCTATTCTGAAATTTACTCCAGCTTTTGCAAGAAAGCTCGTGGAGAATTCTAGATTAGAATCAACTGCGCCAAAATAAAATCCGGTTGGTGCACCTAATGGATCATAAACTCCAATTAACACAGTAGGCGCATCTAACGCAGAGACTAATCCAGTAACAGTGATTACATCATCATTAGTGTACTGTTCTTTATCAGTATAAAGAAAAAGAATTTTAGGATGATCTTCTGAATTACCTTTGTCAACAACAGTTTCATCAAATTCAGGATTTTCACCTTCAACAATAAAATAATGATTTTCAGATATCTGACCATAGTTTAATTTCACCATGTATTCTCCAGTTTTTTCATAAAAAGGAGAATCAAGAGAAAGAGATTTAGAAAAAGAATTATTAGATAAAATTTCTATATTATTTGCAGATAGGATTTTTCCATCAGGATCGTAAATACTTATTGCAATTATTGGCATTCCTAATTCAAGAACGTCACCGGAAAGAAGAAGAGAATCACCAAGATAGTATGATTCTTTATCAAATTCTACAGTAATAGAGTCAGCAAAAACTTCGGTAACAATAACAGATGAAATTACGGTTAACACTAGCATTGTTCCCAATAAATAACCTAACACAAGAGTAAGCCAATAATTTTCTATTTAATAATCACGTAGAAATTATACTTTCTCATTTGATTGTAATTGATGTAAACATTGAATGCAACATAACAGTTGGATCATTTAGGAAATATCACATGTTGCAAATATTTTACTCTAGGTAGAAAACAAATTTGATTACCATTAGAAACAGAAGTTTGCAATAATAAAACCATAGTAACAAGAGCCAGAGATTTTGATTGTTTCAATACCATCTACTATAATTCCTGTAACATCGGAATCAGAAAAAATAGAGAGGATAGGGATTCGATCTAACGCTTCAGGATTAAGGTACTATGATTCTTCAGTAGGAAGAGAGATAGATAAAATATTATCCCCACGTAGTAAAATAGTGCCGAGATCTACGGGGTTTTCATTAGAAATATCTTCTGCATCATCAAGAGTCAAATTCATGTGAATATCAAAGTCTTTGAGAATACCATGAATAGTTTTATTATTTCGTAATCTTAATAGAACATCTTTTGTTTTACTGTTATTCATCAATGTTGAAATTTCATCTGCCATGATTATCACAAAATAAAGC
>JBMYWJ010000021.1:0-8952 GCA_049607285.1 Candidatus Nitrosopumilus sp. | reverse complement strand
TTCAGATATTCCATCTTTAACTAGTATTGTTCCAACATTAAGATTATTCGCTTCTTGCCACATGAAAACCCTGTCTGTTCTGGGTTTTACAAAATCATCTATGAATTTAGACAAAAATTCTTCTGTAGCTACACGATCACTTTCAGTAAAGAAGAAAATTTGTCCTTCTTTAAATGATAATGGAATCTGAATTGATGTTGGTTCAGAAACTGTAATATTATTTTCTTTGAATATCAGTTTGATATTATTAATTCTATCATCTCTATCTAACTCAATATAGTCACTGCTCACGATAGTTCCAGTTGATGCCACACCTGAAACTTTCTTCAAATATGCCTCAAACGCTTCTTCTTGCGTGTCACCTAGTCCAACAAAGTATTCTCCATTAAATGCAGCTCCAACTGCTGCAATAGTACCTAATTGTGCAACAGCACCTCCAGCACCTGCAGTGTAAATAGGAATAAAGTAGACATCATGATCTCCTATTCTATATAAAATATTATCACCAATTCTTGGAGTTCTTAACAGAGTCTTTAGCTGAGCAAAGTCTGGATCTTTGTTTAATGCCTCATCAACTGCAGTAGGACCGATTAATTTTGTAGTGGAGTTTAATGGAACTTCATAAAATTGCATGTCACCTAAATTTTCAAGATCATTTTCAACTATCATATAACCAGCAAGATTTCTACCTTGTGAACCTTTCAATTCTAACGATTTTAATCCAATAAATTCAGTTTCATCAAACCCTGGTGGTTTTGCCTCTACATAATACGTATCTAGACCAGTGGGAACTTCATAAAACTCATTTGCTTGTATGAAGGTTTCAACATCAGTGACATGATAGGTATTGTACATATCTGTTTTCCAATCAAACAGTTCAACTGGATATCGTATTTGTTCTCTAAGCCAATTAGGTATTGGTTGAAATTTTTCAGAGTATTGAGTTGCAAACATTTCAGTAAAGAAATCATCACCAGTCTTCAGTAATTGTATGCTACCATCTTGTGTGTCAACTAAACCGTATCCAACTAATCTTATGTACGGATTTCCATCAGACCATGGCACGTTATTAGTAGGAAATCCAATAATTAAGGGAACTAACCAATAAGAACTTGTACCATCAGTAACAGGAAGTATATCTAATTCTCCTCTGGGATTAAAATTATAAATAAAATAAGGGTAAAGGACTTCCATTCTATCATTAACATCCTTGTATCTCATCACATGTACTGATTCTCCGGGATATGAAACTAGAAAGTTTGGTTCAAAAATCCAGCTGAGAGGAGGTGAGATATCTAAACCGCCGTCACCATCATAAAATGCTTGGTTCAATTCGGCACTAGATCCTTCTCTATTAGTAGGATAGCCAGACCAAGTTGTTGTTTGGAATAAACCTCCTTCACCGTAATAGATTTTTCGTTCTTGGAAAAATTGACTACTATCTACAATCTGTCCATCAGTTGCCTCAAGAGTAAGATAGCCGTTTGGAACATGAGTATACACAAGATGTTCGTTATACCATTTAGTGTCTTCAGTAACAGTTGAGGGTAGAGTTGGTGACATGGAAGCAGTCCAGTATAAAGTATTATTAAATCGGAGAATATCATTATCTTTAAAGTCCACATAAGGTATCAATCCAATCTCAGGCTTTAATTTGGCAAGAGCTGCCGTCCAATCCCAAACTCGTATTACATCTAATACATCACTATTTTGTCGAACATAGTTTTTTATGTTATTTGAAGAAACTGCTTGTAACTGAACATTATGTATATTTTCATCTATATGATCCAGCTCAGCAAGATATCTATTTACTCCAATTTCTTGAGCTTTGTATGGTCCCAAAAACTCAACCTTTTTTGCATCAGAAATGTTTTGATTAACAGAGACAACTCCAAATACAATAATTGCAATTGCCATTATTGTAATAATTCTAATGTATACATCTCGTTTAAACATATGAGTTAAAACACGTGCTCTAATTCTATCAATTACTGAAAATGCAATGAGGGCAAAACCAATTACAAAAACACCTCCAATTACATATCTAGTATTGAAATCAATTTGTTGAGTGAAGAAAAGATTGAATCCGATCCAAATTATGCCAATACCAATAATTCCCTCAATTGTTGAAACATAATTTAGATATCTAGGTTTTCCTTCATTAGAGTCTTGAATAAAGGAAGTTATAACATGAATTAAACGATGAACTCCAACATACAAAACTAAACGCAGACCAATAGCTGCAAGTATTGGAGGAATTAATATTATCAGAGCAGGAATCATTGGAACAACATTTTCAGATGCATAACCTGGATCGATAGCAGGGGTTACAAATGGAAGTGAAAATAATTTTGGAAGGTGTTCAATTCCCAGATCATTTCCATCAATAAATGACATCACTGCAAATCCAAACATGATATTTGCAAAGAAAGCACCAAAAAGTAGTATCTTAGTAATTTGCCATATTACAAATTGTGGAGGAGTTAATTTATAATCTCTAAAACTTTCGATATCACTTGAAATGGATTGTTGTCCTCCCCTGCCAATGAATCCAATTACAGTACTAATTACATACCAAAAAATTGAAGATCTCCCGACAACGTTTACACGAATTAGAGCAATAGCTGATAGTACCACTGTAGAAACAAGAGTGTAATAGAGAGGTTTAGTAAATTGATCACCAAATTCAGTGAAATTCATGGATAAAATCACAGCTTGATTACCAACTACTGCAAAAATTACAACTCCCATAATAGCAACAATACCTAATCTGACGAATTTTCCCGCATCAGGAGGTGGAGCTTGCTTATCAGTAGAGGCGCTATACAAAATCATATTCAGTTGTAAATTGGTAAATTAATGTCTTACCAGCAAAATTAAGCTATTGTAGCTAGTTTTTTACATATCATATAGACTGCCGCATAAATAGGAACAGTTACCTTTTCGTTGATAAAAGGACCAAATTTTTTATTTTTTAGTCTAAACTCTAGTGGACAATTTGCAAAGATTTCGATAGAATCATCATTAAGAAAAACTGCTTCAATGTATGGTTCAAATTTTGTTAGATTGTTACAATAAAGTTTTGTTAGTCCACTCTTACTGTTAATCGAACCAGGTAATCTAAAAATTCTATGAATGTCCATTGTTACATTAGGATCAATTTTAGCGCCAATTTTATCTGAAACATTATCAAGTGTTTTTTGGAAAGAAGAATAACCATTTGCAAATAATTCTGAAATGATTTTTGAGCGTTTTGATTTTGAACCAAAGACTTCTTTTGCAAATCTTCCTCTCCAACCCTTTTCATCAAGATGTGGAAATGAATTCTTGTTTGGTTTGAGTTTTTTCATTCCAAAGGTTTCAGGAACAATTCCCTTAAACATGATATAATCAACAAGTTCTGCTCTTTCCTTAGAACCGATTTGTTGAAATTGTGAGTCATACACATGAACATGAAATCCTTCATTGCCAGAAAAATAGACATGAATATTTTCTTTTTGTATTGCCAGATCGTTAATTAAAATTTCGGATAATTTAGAAACTTCAATTTTTGATGAGTCAATACAATTTTTGCATGGTAATGATTTTTTTTCAATTTTTGATGAATTACATTTTGAACATCGATCAATTTTAATCGAAGTGTTTTTGCATTCAGTACAAATTGAAACGACGTGGTTTTTCCTGCAAGACAAGTTTAGATCTTTCGCATCTATGTCAAAGATTAGATCAGCCTCTTTCCAATCCTTTTCATTCATAGACAGATTAGGAAATGAATAACGTGCATTTGAACAATAAACGTCAGAAGGAACATTTTGCATAAGCAATAGATGCAATCCTTTCTCATCTTTAATTGATATATGACGAGTCATTCCAGAATTGAATTTTTGATAACCAAATTCTCGTTCAGATGTATAATCTGGTGCTTTAATTAGATCAAAATGTTCAAAATAATATTTTTTGAATGAATCTTCTAGAAATCTTATGTCAGCTTCATGCATTATTTTTTCTTCTTTCCAAATTGTAATGGACTGACAATATTATCACATTCTGATGTTGCAAAACAGAGACTTTGTGTTTTTAGTTTCTCACAAGAAGGACAAGAGTATTGTGTGCCGCTTCCAGAAGTTCCAGCCAAGTGATTGAGTTGATATAGTGTAACACGTTCGTTATAATCAGGAGCATTTTTGAATAATGGTGCAATTTGTTCTATTGATTGACCTTTAGATAACAGAAAAGTGGCCAGCATGAATCTTCCAGAATGTGGAAGATTTTCACCCTTTTCAAGTATTCCAATTGCATGTTTAATGCATGGAGGATGTTCTCCAGTGGTGACAGTATAAGATGGAGTAAGTTTTTTACAAATTGAAATTAATTCATTTACCATGTCTTCAAATCCAGAAATCATAGGTGGTGTAGGAGCATTAATAATTTTAGAAGTGATATAATTACCTAATTCTTGTCTAATTAGTCTGACCGTTTTCTCGGGAGTAAGTAACACTTTACCATTCTCAACATGTCTATTGATTAATTTCCATTCTCGTTCATGAAAAGTTATTGAATGTTTTAGATAATCCGATATAGGCATTACAAAAAAATCATCTTGTTTTATTACTTCAATATCAAATAAATCATAAATGATTCTCGATGCTAAGTCAATTTTAGATTTATCAGAAGCATTTCCAAGATCTTTTTCAAGATGTATTTCTGCTCTCCTAGCTTCGGCCAATGCAAAACGTTTGACTAGAGTGGTCATTCCAGTTAATTTAATTAATACGATTGCTAAAAGAAAAGAAAAAACTTCCCTTTCAAGAATATGTGATTTTGATGCTTGTCCATCAATAAGATCAGATTTGTAAATTCCTCCTTGTGTAGAAATTTTAAGTCTATGGAATGCTTTTTCAACGGATGGCTTTAGATCAGGATCTGCTCCAAATTGTACAAGCGAGAAGCTTTTATCTTTCAAGTATTGACCAGCATCTGTTAAGAAGGGGTATTTCGCTTTTTCATCAGGCCCTAGTTCAAGCATAATAGTAGTTTATTGAGTTTACTTAAAAATCTGGTTTAAAGTATTAGATGCTGATTTAAATTATGTTTGAAGAAGATGAAAAAATGTGCAAATTGGATGTCACGTCTCGATATCGGGATCAATTGACAAAGCAGTAGATAATGCTATTGAAAGGGATTGTACTGCTTTTCAGATATTTACTAGAAATCCAAGGGGATGGAATGCCAAAGAGCTTACTAGTAAAGATATTTCTAATTTTAAATCAAAACTAAAGGCAAGTAAAATTGACAGACTTGCAACCTGTGCACATATGCCATATTTACCGAATTTGGCGACTCCAAAAGAAGAGGGTTTTAAAAAATCTGTGGAAACTCTTGTAAAAGAAGTTGAAAGGTGTGCACAATTAGAAATACCTTATCTTGTAACACATCTAGGAAGCCATTTAGGAACAGGAGAGGATGCTGGAATTAAGAGATTGGTAGAAGGTCTAACAATAGCAGGTCAAACAAAAAATGATGTAATGATTCTATTAGAAAATACTGCTGGTCAAAAGAATTCAGTGGGTTCTGATTTTGAACAGCTTGGAGAAATCTTTAATCAATTAAAACCTGTAAAAAAATTTGGTGTTTGTTTTGATTCTTGTCATGCATTTGTTGCGGGATATGATTTAAGAACTGAAAAGAAAGTTAAAGAAACATTTAATGAATTTGATAAATATGTTGGAATACAAAATCTAAAAATTCTTCATCTAAATGATGCTAAAGGAAATATTGGTTGTAATCTTGATAGACATTATCATTTGGGACTTGGAGGAATTGGTGAGAAAGGTATTACAGCTATTATAAAATTTTCTAATAAAAGAGAAATTCCCATAATTTTAGAAACTCCAATTGATGATGACAGAGATGATTTTGAAAATATTAGAAAAGCAAAGGAATTTGCGTAGAAATTTATTTAATGATTGAAGGAATTTAGTAATGGATTATGAAACAGTTATGAAACTAGCACTAGAACGTGGATTCTATTTTCCTAGTTGCGAGGTCTATGGAGATGCACAAGCTGGATTTTGGGAATATGGACCATCAGGAGTTGGTTTAAAAAATAAATTTCTTGAATTATGGAGAAGAGAGATTATCAGAAGAGACGGAATGCTAGAAATTGATGGCTCACAAATAATGTCAAAATCAGTTTTTGAGGCTTCAGGGCATCTTGGAAATTTTGCCGATCCAATAATAAAATGTACCAAATGCAAATCAACATTTAGAGCAGATAAAACAATTGAAGATATTGTAAAAATCAAAATTCCTGAAAGTGCAAATTTAGATGAATTTGATGATGCGATTGTGCAAAATAATATAAAATGTCCAAAATGTAAAGGGGATTTTGAGAAAACAAAGAAATTCAACATGATGTTTAAAGTGGGAATTGGACCTGAAGAAGAAGAGGCATTTCTTAGACCTGAAACATGTCAATCAATTTTTGTAGATTTTCCTAGACTGTTTAAGACAATGCGAGGAAAACTTCCATTAGGAATAGCTCAAGTCGGAAAGAGTTTTAGAAATGAGATAGCACCAAGACAAAGTTTGCTTCGTCTCAGAGAATTTTATCAAGCAGAAATCGAGGTTTTTTGTAATCCGTCAAAATTAAAAGACTTGGACAGATTCTCAGAAATTCAAGATATTATAATTAGAATTCAGATTGATGATGAACCAATTTCAATGACGTGTAAAGAAGCAGTAGAAACTGGTGCTGTTCCAAATAGATTTGTTGCATATTATTTAGGAATCTTGATGGAATTTTATGAAAAAACAGGAATAAATGTTACAAAAAGTAGATTTAGAAAGCTTGGAGACAAAGAAAAAGCCTTCTATGCTCAAGTCGCATTTGATTTTGAGGTGGAAACCACAATTGGTTGGCTTGAATTAGTTGCGTGTAATTATAGATCAGATTATGATTTGTCCAGTCATGCAAAAACAAGTAAGGAAAAATTTGAAGTAATGGATGACGACAAAAAAATTTTACCACATGTTTTTGAAATTTCTATGGGTATTGATAGGAGTCTATATACAATTTTGGAACATTCATTAAGAAATGATAAAGAACATGAAAGAATTGTTCTGTCCTTAAAACCATATTTATCACCAACACATGTAGGAATTTTATCTTTAGTTAAAAAAGATGGATTGAAAGAAAAAACTGATGAAATTTTCCTTAACATTAAAAGAAAATTTGATGCATTTTTAGATCATTCAGGTGCAATAGGTAGAAGATATAGAAGACTTGATGAAGTAGGCACACCATTTGCAGTTACCATTGATCATCAAACATTAGAAGACGATACTGTTACTATTCGAAGAAGAGATTCTATGGAACAAACAAGAATAAACATATCAGAAATAGATACAATTCTAGCCAAGTCTGTTGCATTTCCTTAATTAAAATAATTTCTGCTTGTTGTGCAGAAATTATTTTAAAATAGAATTAGAACACACGTTATTAGTAAATTTTTTATCAAAAAAATTAACTCCAAAATATTTAACAAAATTAAGGTTTAATATCCATCAAATTTTGTGATTGGTTAGGTATATGTTAAAACAGAAAATTAATGAAAATGGTCAGATTTCCATAATTATTCCAACATACAATGAATCTGAAAATATAATAAAGATCTTACGTACTATTGGAGAAATTTTGCCAAAAAATGTTGCCACCCAAGCAATTGTAGTAGATGATAACTCTCCAGATGGCACCGGAAAATTAGTAGAAGATTATTTGAAAAATGTTAAAAAAATGGCAGATTATACAATTGAGATTATTCATAGAAAAGCTAAAGATGGTTTGGGTTCTGCAATATTGAAAGGCATTCAACAAGCAAAAGGAGACACCATTGTAGTTATGGATAGTGATTTTTCTCATCCGCCACAAATAATTCCAAAATTAATTGAATCCATAAAAAAATACCAGTATGATATTGCGGTAGCATCACGTTATATCAAAGGTGGAGAAATTCAGGGTTGGTCATTAAAAAGAAAAATTATGAGTAAGTGTGCAACTTTGATTGCAAAAAAAGGATTAGGAATAGATGCCAAGGATCCAATGTCAGGATTTTTTGCATTCAAACGGAATATCATCAAAGGGTTAAATATAGAAGCAATTGGCTATAAAATTCTTTTAGAAATTTTAGTGAAAACAAAAGATGTTAACATAAAAGAAATTCCATATACTTTTCAAGATAGAAAAGAGGGTTCTAGTAAATTAAACATCAGAACTATTTTTGATTACTGCAGATCAGTTTGGAAATTATATCTATATGGTAAACCATTAGAAAAACAGGAAAACCGTTCATCAGTAAAGTTTCTTTACAAAGCAGGAAGATTTTACACTGTAGGTGCTTCAGGATTCATCGTAAATTATATGATTTCATTATTGTTTGCAGGTGGAGTTTACGATTTATGGTACTTACATGCAAACGTTATAGGAATAATTGCTTCAATTACTACAAATTTTATTTTAAATAAAATGTGGACGTTCAACGATAGAGATTTTAGAATAAAAAAGACAATTTCTCAATATGGAAAATTTGCAATGTTTAGCTCGTTAGGAGCTTTGGTACAGTTAGGAGTAGTTTATTTTCTAGTAGACAATAATGGTATATCATATCCACTTGCCTTAATTTTAGCAGTAATAACTGCAGCATTTGGAAATTTTGTTTTAAACAAGAAATGGACTTTCAGAGAAAAAATGTTAGGTTAGTTTTTTTAGAAATAAAACAAAAAGAATGACTTTTCGTCTTTCCAATCTACTCAAAGGTAGAAGTAGAGGATTGAGACGAAAGTCCTGTTGAGGATGGTACAGATGGGAATTTATCACCTATCTGTTGCTCAGCTACTGCAGATGCTTCTTGTAGAATCTTATCAGTTTCTTCACTGGAAATATCAGATTCCATA
>JBMYWJ010000020.1:8751-9024 GCA_049607285.1 Candidatus Nitrosopumilus sp. | reverse complement strand
CAGATTGCAGAATCACCAATACATATCCAGGTTTGCAGATTATATCCTTAGAATCTATTCCTTTTTCTAGTTGTTTTCTTGGAGAATCTATGCCATCATCCCCAAAGGACAACTCTGAAAATCCCACGCCAATAAAAAATGAAAACATTACAAAAATAATAGAAAATTGAAGAAACTTGTAAGTCATCAATGTAAGTGTTTGATCAAGGTTAAAAAAGTTAGAGATGATATGAATAGTAGATTAAACATCATAATGGCTTTTATTCGTTAGAG
>JBMYWJ010000020.1:0-8741 GCA_049607285.1 Candidatus Nitrosopumilus sp. | reverse complement strand
ATACATCATGAGTGGGTTTTATATAAACACGCCACCAAAATAGACAGTAATATCCTTTACGAATAACTTCTCAACATGTGTTTTAATGCTTAATTTTTCAGTACTGTTGTTAAACAATGGAAATAGCACACATATTGATAACATGTGAGGATGAAAGAGAGGATGTTCTTGAGGAGATGAAATCCATTAAAGAGATTAGAGAAATAAAAAAGACATTTGGGGCATACAATGCAGTAATAAGAATAGAAGCAGATTCAGTGCAAAAAATCAAGAGAGTAATGGCAGACAAGATACGAAACAGGCCAGGTGTACTCAGCACATTAACGCTGATTTCAGCATAGATTTTTAAATAAAATAAAACAAGTAAAAAAACAAAGCAGGTTTGATATTCATATTGTTCATAGAAGACAGATTTGACAAGTCAATTGATATCTAGCAGTCAAAAATATACACGATATAGTAAACGAAAATATGCATTTAAAATTAAGAATAAAAAAATTAATTCTATAAACTATTGAATTATTGATTCCACGTTTACTACTGCTTTTAGAACACCAATGAAATTCCCATTTTCATCTACAATTCTAATTACAATATCACTTGCATAAACTTCGGCACTTTCATCAAATCCACCTTCAGAGAAAAATACTCCATGTTCTTTTGCCTGCTGCCACCACATCTCGTCATCCTGTCTGAAATCAGATGTTTTATGTGTCTGTGCTATGATTGCACCATATTCGTTAGTAACAAATATTTCAGCATATTTGAATTGAGTTTCTGATTTTTGATCAACTTCCATAATTGAATTCAGTATATCAGCTGTAGGATTATGAATCAAATTGTATGCAACAGAGTCTTCTACATCAGGAGCACTTGATTCCCATCGCTCTTCAACCTGTTTGATTATTTCTTCAGGATCGCCAGTAGCTGCAAATGAAGTATTGGAATCTGCAAGTGCTTGCTGAATTTGTGGTAAATTAACTAGTTCACGGGATTGTTGCATTTTCATATTGAGCTCTCCTTGGAATATGTGCAAATTATCAATTACAACTTGGTCATGTTCGGGTATTTGAGATGGTAAGTTAATCATTTCATTTTCAACAAAATATTCAATTGCGCTGAGAAACTCTGCATCTGAGAGTTGACCGTTTACCCAAAACCCTACAGCAGTCTTTATCCAAACCGGAATTTGAGAGTCTTCTTGGGCAGAGACAAAAGAAAACATGCCAACACCAGATATTGTAGATAATGCAAGAACAGAAAATATAATTTGCTTTGATTTTTCCACAGCATTATAAATATACTGTATATAATTAAATTATACGTAAAGTTACAGATTGTAGAAAATAATTTCCAAAAATCAGTACGCAATGCTATAAATTATTTTAATATGATAAAAACACATTAGAATTAGATGTTGCATGTTAGAAAAGCAATTCAATCCAGATGTCCTGTATAATAGAATTGTTCATTTCTATATGGATAAAAAAGGATATTCAAAAAACAAGGCAAATCAAATTGCACAGTCAGTAGTACAAAAAGAAACGAAAAGAAGAATTTGTAAAAATGAAAATTGTAAACATTTCTCACATGATCACATTAGAAATTCTGAGACATGTCTTGTTGCAGATTGTCAATGCAGTGAATTTACTAAGTAAAATTATCTAAAGAATTTTCTAACAAAGGTTGAGCGTTAATACCTAGTTTTCGTAAATGTTCTGCAAATTCGTCTACAAAACCATGAATTGTATATACTTGTTCAGCTTCTGATTGTACAACCAAATCTACTAATTCATTAAAATCACAATGATCACTCATTGGAATTGAATAATCGGTTCGTCTTCCAAAGGAAAATTTTGAGTGTTGTGCCCATCCACTAAATCCAATTGTTACAGCACCATATTTTGATTTCATTTCTTGAACAAATTTATTTTTACTAGAAAGCATTGGTGCAATCATAACCCAAGGCTTTTTTTTCAATAAACCGCTTTTTTCAGCCTCAGAATGACCCATACCATCCTTAAGAGGAACACCTAATTTTTGATGAAGTGAATTCATCTCTTTTACAGAATCGTGGAAGTAAAGTGGCCCCCAGTGACCAAAGAGATGAGTAAGGGTTTGGGCTTTACCTAATTGATAGCCCATCAAAATTACAGGTATTCCTTTACCATAAAGTTCAGAAATCAATTCATTTACTCGGTTTTGAATTTCATCAAGATTTGGAAAAATAAATTCAGATAAACCAAATGTGCACTCAGTAATCAGGATCTTGCATTTTGGTATTTTTGCACCATAAAGAAATCCGCGATTTCGAGTACAAATATCCCCCGTATAAAAAATATCATCAAAAAGTAATCCTTTTGCACCTAGAATATGACCACTGTCAATTAAAGTAAAATCATCAAGACTGTCTATCTGATTCTCCATAGTAAATCCACGAAGATTAGCAATTTTGCTTGTTTCCATAGAAGATAAGATAGTTCCACCATTTTTGGAAGGAAGATGATCTGAATGTGCATGTGATACAAAGTTGATTCCAGCAGGATCGCTATTTTTTGGATCCAAGTAAACATATTTTTCATTTAGATGGCATAAGATGCCATTTTTTGTCATTCTGACCTTTTGAGACAACGAAAGTCGATGTTATTGGATTTGATATAAGTCACAGGTTTGAAAATTACAAACCTTGAATCAACTTCTTTTATTGGCAATGTAACAGCAAAGAAAGTTAAACACAGAAGACATTTGAAATTATTTTGAAAATGATGTCTAGTCAACATTAATAGAAAAGTTGGAAAAGAAATCCTAGTTTTGGAGGGTTTCTTTGACCCCTAACAGGATCGTTTCTCGACCAAAGTCGTCGATTTGTTCTTTTTGAAATAATTCTTGTTTCATCAGGTAGTAATACACACATCAGACTATTAACACAAATCTATATAGACTAAATACTAACTTTAGTTCAAAATTTCACAAGATATCTTGAGTGGAAAACTAGTCAATTTCTTTATGAATTTCTTTTATCACCATATTTTTCGTAATGTTATACTCAATTCTTTTTTTGCACCATGTAATTCCCCTTGATGAGTTTCAAGTAAATGAGACGAATCCACACACATTAATTGTAGATTTAAGACAATCAAACCAGTTGCTAAATCTAGGAATTTTAATCTCAGGTCGCGGAAGCAACATGGAATCTATCTTAAAATCAATAAAAAAAGAAAAAAATATTATCGATGCAGTAGTTGTTATTTCAAACAAACCCAATGCAAAGGGGTTGAAAATAGCTAAAAGACTAGGAATTAGTACAGAGGTTATTGAGAGCAAGAATTTCAAGGGAACTAGATGGGAATATGACAAAGAGATTGTTAAAATATTAACCAAGTACGGGGTTACTCCACAAAAAGGCCTTGTCTGTCTTGCAGGATTTATGAGAATCATTAGTCCAGAATTTGTAAAAAAATACAAGAACCGAATAATCAACATTCATCCAGCATTACTTCCATCATTTCCAGGATTAAATGCACAGAAACAAGCCCTGGATTATGGTGCAAAATATACCGGATGTACAGTACATTTTGTAGATGCAGGAATGGATACAGGGCCAATCATAATTCAAGCAGTTGTTACAATCAAAGAAAGTGATACAGAAGATTCCTTATCAAAAAAAATTCTAAAACAAGAACATAAAATTTATCCTATGGCAGTCAAGTTATTTGCAAAAAATAAAATTAAGGTTTTAGGACGAAAAACGATTGTAAGTTAAGAATCAGAACCACCAAAAAAATATAAAGCTTTGAGATTTTTTTTATTTCCATGAAAATAGTGTTTAACATTTTTTTTCACAAAAAACACCTTATTTTCTAAAACAGGATAATCCTTGTCTTTAATTTTTAAAAAACCATCACCAGAAATTATATAATATACTTCATCATTATCGTGAGGTTCTTGAGTATCGGTTTCTCCAGGCTTTAACAGTAAAATTCCAGCAGCCAAGCTATCCCTATTAATAAAAGTGTAAAAATAAGAACTGCTTTTTTTGATTCTTCCAACATATGTGGCTAAATCAAATTCAAGTTTCAATTTATTCAGCAGCTACTGTGAATGTTTTTCTTACTGGATCTGCACTCATAAAGGAATGTCCTTTTGGATGAATTTTTTCATGTTCAGGACTTTGATGCATTTTGATAAAAGTCTCCTTGCTTTCATGTTCTACAATAATCCTATAGCTTCCATCAGAGGATTTGAGAAATCGTCTAGATACAAATCCAGGAAATCCGGATAATGCCTTGTTTGATTCTGAAAACCAACTTTTGAAATCATCTTCAGCTCCTTCTTTGAGTTGAACGTCTGCCATCATTACAAACATGTTATGACCATCAAACACACCATTTAATTTCTTTTCTAAGATTATCGGTAAAAGATTCCAAGGATTAAATATCTACAAATAAAAAAAGAGTCATGACATGCATCAAAATAGATGGAAAGATAGTTGCACAGACAGTCAAAGATAGGGTAAAACTAGCTGTATTAGAGTTAAAAAGTAAGAAGATCAACCCATGTTTGGCCACAGTTCTAGTTGGGGAAAACTCAGCATCTACAACATACGTCAGAAACAAGCATAAAGCCTGCGAGGAAGTTGGAATAGAAACTAAAGACTACAAAGTTGATGCAAAAATCACTCAAGTAGAATTAAACCATATTATTGATAATTTGAACTCAGATAGTTCAGTTCATGGAATTCTAATTCAATTACCTTTACCCAAACAATTAGATGAATTTGCCACCATCTCAAGGATTTCGCCACTAAAAGATGTAGATGGTCTAACCCCACATAATGTGGGATTGTTAGCAATGAAAAAAGCAATGCTTGTTGCATGTACACCATCAGGGATAATGGAAATGTTTAATTATTATAAAATAGATTTGGATGGGAAAAATGTAGTTTTGATCAATAGAAGCAATCTTGTTGGAAAACCACTTTATCATCTATTATTAGAGAAAAATGCAACAGTAGTAACATGTCATTCTAGAACAAAGAATCTGACAGAAATTTGTCAGAGAGCAGATATCATCATTACAGCAGTAGGAGACAGAAACAAGTTTATTTTGACACCAGATATGATTAAAAAGGATTCAATAGTTATCGATGTTGCAATATCAAGATTTCAGGAAAAACTAGTTGGAGATTCAGACTATGAACAGATTATTCAAAAAGCATCTTTTGCAACACCAGTACCGGGAGGAGTAGGACCCATGACAGTTGCAATGCTATTAAAAAATACAATAACTGCAGCATCACTAAGTACTCAAATTGGAAAATAATTCTGAAAAAAAATCACTTAGAAAACTGCTTTTAGAGAAAAGAGACAAGACATCTTTTGATTTAATGAAAATTGCAAGCAAAAAAATGCAAAAAAGATTAAAGAAAATTAAAGTATTCAGAGAGGCTCAAAAAATTGGAGTTTATTATCCAATTGGAAGTGAAATTTTGACGCAGGACATCATACAAGAATTACTAAGCAATGGAAAAGAAGTATTTTTACCAAAAGTTAAAGACAAGGACATGGAATTTAGAAAAATTATTAATTTTGCCAGCCTGGAAAAAGGTAGTTTTGATATTTTAGAACCCAAAGAAGACTGTAAGAAAGACAACAACTTAGACGTAATTTTAGTTCCCACTGTGGGGATATCACATGAGGGGATAAGATTAGGATATGGTCATGGATATTATGATAGATTTCTAACAAATTACAAAACAGTGTCAATTTCTTTAACTTTAGAGAAACAAATTGTAAAGAATATTCCAAAGGACGAACATGATGTTGTTATCGATTGGGTTGTTACAGAAGACAGAATATTTAGATCATAGATAAGACAATCCTTTCTGACCAATATCCTGTCGGCAATATTTGTGAGGCCACGTTATTTTCTCAGATGCAGAATATGCATTTGTGATTGCAGATTCCAAAGAATCACCCAATGCTGTCACTCCCAATACACGTCCACCATTTGAAAGAATTTTTCCATCTTCTTTTTTTGTTCCAGCATGAAAAACACAAGTATCACTTGTAACAGAAACAAAATTAGAGATTTCTTCATTTTTTACATATGATTCTGGGTATCCTTCTGATGCCAATACAACGCATACTGCTGATTGATTTTTCCAAGATGTTGGAGGCATTGAAGATAAATTACCATCCACACTTGCAGCAAGGTACTCATACAAGTCAAAGTTCATTCTCATAGTAATCGGCTGACATTCAGGATCACCCATTCTTACATTATATTCTAAAACATATGGTTGGTTATCTTTAATCATAATTCCTGCATACAAAAAACCTTTGAATAATATTCCTTCATTTTTCATGGATTGTATTGTCTTCTCAATAATTTGTTTTTGAATTTTTTTTGCCAAAGTGTCATCAATAACAGGTGTTGGAGAATATGCACCCATTCCTCCAGTATTAGGACCTTTATCATCATCGAAGATTCTCTTGTGATCTTGACTTGATGCCATAGGAATGACAGTCTCTCCATCAGAGAGTGCAATATATGAGGCTTCAACTCCATCTATTCTTTCTTCAATAATGATTCGATTTCCAGCCTCGCCAAATGTCTTCTTCACCAAAATTGTATGAATAGCAGCAACTGCATCATCAAAACTGTTGCAAACAATTACCCCCTTTCCAGCAGCTAGACCATCAGCCTTTACCACTACATTGTAATCAAGTGACCTGACATAGTCTTTGGCTTTTTGGGCATCATTGAAAATTTCAAATCTTGCAGTTGGAATATCATTACGTCTCATAAAATTTTTGGCCCAAATCTTACTTGATTCAAGTTGTGCTGCATTCTTTGAGGGGCCAAAAACTTTCAGATTAAGCTGATTAAATTTATCTACAATTCCTGCTGCCAATGGATCCTCAGGACCAACTACGGTAAAACAATGATGTTCTTGAGCAAAACTTGCCAATCCTTCAATATCATCAACATTTAGAGAAATATTATTTTCAGTCCCTCCGTTTCCGGGAGCAGTAAAAACAGTGTCTACTTTGAGGCTTTGAGATAGCTTCCAAGATAATGCATGTTCTCTCCCACCAGATCCAATTACAAGAATATTTACCAACAAAAATCATCTATTGCTCAATTATATAATCCAAATCTTACAGAATCAATTTAGTTTTATAATGCCATCAATGTACCAAAATCCAGATGGAATTTTATACAAAATTTGATGCAAAAGCAATAGAATCTCAAGTAAAAGAGCATATCAAATCAATAGATTTAGAAAAAGAGATTTTTTCATCAGACAAACCTGAGAAAATTAGATTCATAGAAGGACCACCTACAATGAACGGGATTCCACATGCTGGACATCTTAGAGGCAGAGTCATCAAAGATTTGTGGTATAGATTTAATACACTTCAAGGGAAAAAGATTGAGTTCAATGGAGGATGGGACACCCAAGGACTGCCAGTGGAATTACAAGTTGAAAAGGAATTAGGAGTAACAGGAGGAAAAACAGAGGCAATAAACCAATTTGGAATTGAGAGAATTGTATCTGAATGTAAAAAAGTTGTAGAAAAATATAACAAAACATGGATAAAAGTTGATGAATTACTTGGAATGTCATTTAATCACGACAAAGCATATTGGACTTTCAGAGATGAATTTATTGAAAGAGAATGGCAAGTACTAAAGAAAGCACATGCAAATGGAATTTTAGAAGAAGATTTTACTGTAATCGCATATTGCCCAAGTTGCCAAACATCACTTAGTCATGCAGAGGTAAATCAAGGATATGAAGAAGTGAAAGATCCCTCGCTATACTATAAAGTTAAACTAGTTGAAGAGGATGCATTTTTGATAGTATGGACAACCATGCCATTTACACTAGTTACAGATGCAATGGTAGGTCTACAGCCTCAAGAAGATTATGTTTACGTCAAGGTAGAAAATGAAACGTGGATTATTGGAAAAGCCAGATTAAAAGAATTAATGGCAGAAATAAAGGTAGAAAAATATGAAATAAAAAAAACAATAAAGGGAATAGAACTTGAGGGCAAAAAATACATTCATCCATTATTAGATTTAATTCCAGAATTAAACGAATATGCAAAAGCAGATAATTTTCATGTTGCAGTATCAGAGTCATTTGTTGATGCAAGTACAGGAAGTGGACTAGTGCATTTATCCCCTGCAAATGGAGAAGAAGATATCAAAATTGCAAATAAAAGAAATGTCAAAATTTTTAATCCAATTGATGATGAAGTAAAATTCACTCTCCAAGCAGGTAAGTACAACGGAATGTTTGTCAGAGATGCAGACAGAATTATTGTTGAGGATCTAAAAAATTGCAATGCACTTGTAAAGATCGGAAAAATCAAACACAAATATCCACTTTGTTGGAGATCACATCATCCCATTGTATGGCTTGCAAGAAGAGGATGGTTCTACAAACTAGACAGACTAGACAACAAAGCAATTGATGCTGCAGAGAGTGTAGAGTATTTTTTTGAGCAACCAAAAAATCGATTTTTAGGAATTATAAAAGAGAAGCATCCTTGGTGTATTTCACGAGAAAGGGTTTGGGGTTGTCCATTACCTGTTTGGAATTGTGAAGATTGCAATGAAAAGAATTGGTTTTTTACAAGAAAGGAGATCATAGAAGCTGCAGAAAATCTTCCAGACGGTACTGAATTTGAAGGCTATGTGCGAGGTACTCGTGCTGTTCATTATAT
>JBMYWJ010000019.1:0-9127 GCA_049607285.1 Candidatus Nitrosopumilus sp. | reverse complement strand
TCTGTACTAGTAACTGTATGTACAATTGAATCTGCATTTGTCCACTCTACTGTAAATCCTTGTTGAACAATTGCGATATCAGGATCATAATCAGGATTTCCTTCCTCAATAGATCCTTCAAGAATTTGAATTGCAAAGGTTGGTCCAGTTGGTGAAACCTCTTCTTCAATCTCTTCAACTTCAGTTTCTTGTGGAATCATATATGCATCTGGACTAACAAAACCAAAGGCTACCCACATAATAATTCCTGTAGCTGCTGCCATTCCAACAATAGACCCAATTGGTTTTACAAACTTTGGATGTTTCATTGCCATATATGCCATGATTATTGCTGGAAACGCTATGGCCATTAAAATTCCTGCAATTGTGATTACATAGTTTGATGTGTTCATAGTCAAAGCAAACATTCCAAATCCTAATGCTATTGATAGAATTACCAAAGTTGTTGCCTTGGCTCTGTTACTGGTAGAAATTCCTCCATCCAAAATGCCTGCTGCCAAGAAAATTAATCCTACAAACATAGTTAGCCCAGTCAAAGCATGCATGCCATCAATGAACGTATGCGCGATACCTGCATATGACAATGTAAGGCCAGCCAAGCCTATGGCTGTAAGTCCCATTCCAGGCATCATGAGATCCCAGTTACTCATTCAAAATAGCTGGTAGGACTGAGATACTTATTCCTTTTGAAATACCCTGGATCTAGACGAAGAAATTAAATGGCTTGGAATAGGATGGAGTAAGATTGGGACTAAATGAAATAATAGAGGTGTCCAAACCACGAATAGTTGTTCTCTTAGTTATTACTGCAGTTACATCCATGTATGCGGCAAGTAAACTTGTTGAGGGAACACCTGATCTTGATTATTGGTCTTATTTGCATATTATTGTTGCCGGAGGATTGGCATCTGCGGGTTCTAGTGCCTTGAATCATTATTATGATAAAGACATTGATCCTAAAATGAAGCGTACCAGTAATAGACCAATTCCTTCAGGAAGGATGAAAGCATCTAATGTTTTGATTTATGGACTTGTAGTAAGCTGTATTTCTGTTATTTATGGCTTTTTTACTCTTAATGCTGTGTCTGCATTTTTTATCGCGGTTGGAATTTTTTCTTATGTGATAATTTATACCGTTTGGCTAAAGCGTCTAAACACTTCAAATATTGTAATTGGTGGCATTGCTGGTAGTGCTGCAGCTTGGGCTGGATGGACAGCTGCAACAGGTAGTATGGATTTACTAGGATTCTTGGTTGGCTTTTTAGTATTTGTTTGGACTCCTTCTCATTTTTGGTGCCTTGCGATGAAAATTAAAGATGAGTATGCACAAGCTGAAGTTCCAATGCTGCCTGTTGTTATTGGAATGCAAAAAACATCAAAATTTATTTTGGGAAATACCATGATTTTACTTCCGTATTCTTTGATACTTTCCATTATTCCAGATGGAATGGGACTTGTTTATACTATTATTGCTGTTGTTTCTGGTGCGCTTATGCTGGTATATCATTACAAATTAACAAAAAACCCTACATCTGAATTTGCTTGGAAAGCATACAAAGTTACTGCTCCTTATCTTACAATAATTTTTGTGGCAGTTGCATTGGATGCTGCGTTTCACATTCCTTTATCCTAAGGAACTATTTTTCTACGCCTGGAAAACTTGCTTCATAGTCTTTTTCCATCATTTCTTTATTTTGCTCATCAATCTTGTCTTCTTCTTTTTCTATAAGAAATACTTCTATTCTACGTTCATCTTTTGTAATCCATGCAACTTTGATAAGGCCAAGAATTTCTAAATCTAATAGTAATTTATTGAATTTATCCTCTGGAATGTCATGCCCTTCTTTAGTTAAGATTTTGTAAAGTTCAACATCTGTTAAAGAATTTACTTCTTTTATCTTATCAAACACAATATTTCTGATTGGAATTGTCATTTTTATCCGTAGAATGCTTTATCTCCTGTTTTAGGAACAACGTTAGATATACTTTTTCTTACTGTGTTGTACCACTGATCTACTTCTTTGGTTATAGACGGTCTGATCTGTTTTAAACTATTTGCAAAGTCTTGGTTTGAAATTTTTGATGAATTGTTTCTCATAGCATGAACTGCAGCTTCTCTACAAAGTGATGCCAAATCTGCTCCTGTGTAATTTTGTGTGGCAACTGCAATCTCTTTCAATTTTATATCATTTGCCAATGGCATTTTCTTTGTCAAAATTTTAATTATTTCTAATCGTCCTTTTTCGTCTGGAGGAGTTACATACAAAACTAGATCCAATCTTCCTGTTCTCAAAAGCGAATTATCTAATACATCTGGTCTGTTTGTAATTCCAATTACTACAACCCGCGACGAAATACCCTCCTCTATTTCTGTTAATAATTGACTTAGAATCGTTTCACTTGCTCCTCCATTGTCTCCTGACTTATAACGCACCAATGAATCTAATTCGTCAAAAATCACTACACATGGTGATGATGCTTTTGCTTTTCTAAATATCTCTCTTACAGCTTTTTCTGATTCTCCTAACCATTTTGAAAGTATTTCTGGTCCTCTAACTAAAATCATATTTGCACCTGTCTCAGTGGCTAATGCTCTTCCAAGTAGTGTCTTTCCACATCCTGGAGGTCCATAAATTAAAGCTCCTTTTGGAGGTTTTATGCCCATCTTAGTAAATTTACTAGGTTCGTTCATAGCCATAATGAGATTATCTGTTAATGATTTTTTTATTTCATCTAGTCCTCCTACATCTCGCCACCATACTTTTGGTCTTTCCACATAAAATTCTCTCATTGCAGTAGGAATTACTTCATGCATGGCATCGTAAAAATCGATTAATTTTATCTCCATTGATTGTAACACCTCAGAAGGAATTTTTTCAGTTTCAAAATCTATCTCTGGTAGATATCTTTTGATTGATTTCATAGCAGCTTCTCTACATAAGGATTTGATGTCTGCACCAGTATATCCATGAAGTTCTGATGCAAGATCTTTAAGATCTATATTTTCATTAACAGGCATTCCACGTGTATGTATTAGGAGAATTTCTAATCTCCCATCATCATTGGGTACTGATATCTCAAATTCTCTATCAAACCTTCCTGGTCTTCTAAGCGCAGGATCAACACTTTCAGGTCTATTTGTGGCTCCAAGTACGATGACATTTCCTCTATCATTGAGTCCATCCATTAATGCTAATAGTTGAGCTACTACTCTTTTTTCTACATCTCCATACACTTCTTCTCTTTTTGGTGCAATGGCATCAATCTCATCAATAAAAATAATGCTTGGAGAATTATCTTTTGCCTCTTTAAATATATCTCTAATTTTCGCTTCAGTTTCTCCATAATACTTGTTCATAATTTCAGGACCATTAATTGAAAACATGTTTGCTTCAGATTCACTTGCAAGAACCTTTGCTATCAATGTCTTTCCACATCCAGGAGGACCATAAAGCAAAATCCCACTATGTGGTTCAATTCCTAATCTAGAAAATAACTCTGGATGTTTTAATGGTAGTTCTACAATCTCTCTCATGGCTTTAACTTCATTTCTGAGACCTCCTACTTCTTCATATGTTACCCTAACTTTTCTATCCACTGAAGTTTCTGTTGAAATGTTAAGATTTGTAGACCGATCTATTTTGACTACTCCTTTTGGAGATGTTTTTGTAATTTTAAAGTCCATAGAATTTCCTAAAATCATCACCGAAATTTCATCTCCATGTGTGATTGGTAATCCTTTTAGTCTATTTTTAACAAAATCTGTAAATTCCTTATCTACTGTAACTGAATCATTTACTGGGGTTAAAGAAACTAATTTTGCAATCTTTGATGTTACTTTTCTAATTTTTACGATGTCATTTAGCGATGCTCCTACATTTTTTCTTGTTTGCCCATCTACTCTGATGATGTTTGGAATTTTTTCATCTTCGTCAACAGGCCAAACAACTGCACAACTTGATCTTGAACCCATTACTTCAATAATATCTCCTGGACTTACTTTGAGAAAATCCATCGCATCAGGTCCAATTCGTGCACGTTTTTTTCCGACGTCCCTTTGCTTTGCTTCTCCAATTTGCATTTGCAAAGGTTCTTCTTTGCGTACCAAAAAATCACCTATTTCATGTCAACTGACATTCTACTCATGTTGAGTACTTCAAATTCACTAACCCCGTCAATAGATTTTACAGAGTTTTCCAATGAATCCATTTGTCCTTCTTTATCATCGAGAATAAATTCTGCTTTAAGAAACTCTAGTCCAAACGCCAATGGTTCTTTGATGTGTCTTTTCATTGTAATTCCTTCTTTTAAAGAGGATTTTATTGATTCTGCAAGACTGTCTAGATTAATATCTGCTCCTTCAGGAAGAATTTTTGTGATTAACAATAACTGAGCCATTATTCTAAGGTCCTTGAAAACTGCATGAAGAACAAGTATAATTCCTTGCAGCTTCTCTACAGCTTTGGCATCTCCAAATTAAGTCGCCCCCACAATTGGGACAATTGAACTTTACACACTTATCATTAGGCATTATATGTCTGTGACAACAGTCACAAGTTGGTAATGAAATAGTAAATGACATACCCACATTTTCTGTAAACATCATTTATACCTTCCTTGAACTTTGCACTTGTTTTATCTCAAAAATTTTTTTAATTCTCCCTTAATTATTGCCTGAGCAGTTTTCATCGAGCCTTTTATTCCAAGTAATTTTATGATTGAACTTGAATGAAAATCAAAATCTCCTTTTTCTGAAATTTCTTTAATCATCTGAGGTGTAATTGATTCAAATAATTTATTGATTGTCTCATTATCTATTTTCTCTAAAACTTTCCTAGCAAAAATTTGTCTTTCAAACTCTTTTCCAAATCTTTCCATCCATTTTTTTTGGTACTGGTCTAATTCCTCCACGTCGTTTGTTTTCAAAAATTTTGATATTGCTTCTCCTGCATATATTCCTCCCATCCCACTACTAAAAATCCCTCCTGCAGTTGTTGGTTTTGACTGTCCTGCTGCATCTCCTACTATCACTGTTTTTCCGTCTATAAAATTTGGAATTGGGCCTTTAATCCATATTGGAGCAAAAATTGTTCTAACTATAGAATAATTCCCCTTCTCTTTGAGAAAACTATCTAATGTTTCAGCTACTTTGATTCCTTTTCCTGCTACTCCTACTTTTCCTTTACCTTCACCTGATGGAATTATCCATGCAAAGAATCCTGGAAATTTCTTTTGATCAAAAAATACATTTACTTTTTCTTTTTTTATCCAATCTGCATAGACTTCATATTGTGCAGATGGCAATACTCCTGTTCTATCCTTTTGTATTAATGATGAAATTCCTCTTGCATCCACAAAAATCTTACAATCAATATTCTCATTATTTGTTCTTATTCCTGATTTGGTAATCTCTTGAAACCTTGTGCCGACCTTGATTTTGGTGCCTCTTGATTTAGCTTGAAATGCTAATTGTTTGTCTAATTCTCTCCTATCAATTTCTGCAATTCTTTGATTTTTTGAATTAATCACTACTCTATTTCCGTTTGGTGATACAATTTCGGCAGATTCTATTATATGATCAAAAGTTTTTCTAAATGGAATTATTCCTAGTTCTAATAAACCTGTCATACTTACTAATCCTCCACAATGCTCTGGCGTTCCTATCTCGTAGTCTTCTTCAATTACTAGAACTGAAAACCCATTTGATGAAATTTCTCTTGCGCATAACAATCCTGTGATACTTCCTCCTGCAATTACTACGTCAAAGAACATAGATTCTATTTTTTTGTCAATTATTTAATTCAAAAGAAATGTGTAACCTGACACATTTTCCGATTCTTCTACTGCCATACCTTGAATTCAAATGATAACCATCAAAATAATGTAAAATTTAAAAAAATAATCTTAGGTTACGTTTATCTTCGTTTTTTCTTGAGAGTGGCCAATCTCTTGGCTGTGGCCTCATTTTTCTTTCGGGTAACCCATCCTTGTTTTGCTGCAACTGATCTTTTTTTGAACAGAGTTGGTTTTGTTTTAGCCATACTTTTGGAAAAGATGTGATTTCATTTGTTGATTTTAGTAATTTTTTATTGATTTTTTACATAAATGATAAAACATTTTATCTTCTGTCAATTTTTTGTAAATCTCTCTGTTCTTTAATTCAAAAGTTTTTCATAAAGCCTGTATTTTGTTACATTATGGATGATATCAAACAAGTTATTGTTGTAAGAACTGATTTAGATATGGGGAAAGGCAAGATCGCAGCTCAAGTAGGTCATGCTTGTGTCCTTGGAGCAGAACATGTAAGAAAATCTCATCCAGAATGGTTTAACAACTGGTGGCAGCGTGGTCAAGAAAAAGTTGTTCTCAAAGTTTCAGGGATCAAAGATTTACAAGAGGTCAAACAACATGTAATAGATTTGAATCTTCCCTGGTCAGAAGTTACTGATGCTGGTCATACTCAAATTTCTCCCGGTACTATAACATGTATTTCAATTGGTCCCTCTCCTGAGAATTTAATTGACAAAATCACTAGTGATTTAAAATTATTGTAACTTGTAGTTGCTGGGAATAAGATATAACAAGGTCTTGATATTTTTTGAGATATGAAGAAAAAAGCAATTCTTGTAACTATCTTTTTTGGTTTTATTTTACTTTCATCTACAATATTTCTTGTACTTCCTGGTGTCGTTCCTGAAAAACAAAATCCAGAAATAACTCTCACTGGAACTCCTGCAGATAATTATCTTGATGAAGAACGTCCCAGGTTTTGTGGTTCTGGTACTCCTCAATCTACTAATTATGTCCAAGAATTTTCAATTCCTACGGTTTGTACAAACCCATTAGCTATTGTCACTGATTATGACGGAAATGTTTGGTTTGCCCAAACAAATACTGGAAATCTAGCAAAGTTTGATCCACTCACTGAAGTCTTTTATGAATATGATAATCCGGCTTGGCCTGAAAACGCACGATCTATGATCTGGGGAATCGATTATGCGCCTGATGGAACAGTTTGGTTTACAGATGATACGTTTGACTCTATCTGGAAATTTTCCACAACAAATGAGAAATATGATCGATTGGGGTACCCTTCTGAAGATGAATCATTACCACAAAAACTTCAGATAGATGGTTCTCAAATCATCGTTAACGATTTTTCTGGAAATAAAATAACATTCTTAGATCCGAATCAGTCTGAAGATGATGTGAACTACCTTAGCATCCCCTCTCCAATTGATGATTCTTTTACTTCGTCTTTTGCAGTGGACGAAAAGGATAATGTTTGGTATGCCAATTGGTTATTACAGCAAGGTGGAGTTTTAGTTAAGTTTGATCAAATTGGGTATCTTGACTCTGTTACCGACTCCGATGACGAATTTCTTCCTCTACTTGATTTTATTCAAATCTATGAATTACCATCACAAATGTTTACTCCAAATGGAGTTGTAATTGCAAATGATGGTACAATTTGGTTAGCTGATACTAGCTCATCGTCTTTGTATAATTTTGATCCTCAAACTGAAAAATTTATTCAATATGTAACTGCTGATCCATTACCTAGTACATATGGCAATCAGACGGGAGTCATAAAATCACCTAATTCTGGACCTTATTGGTTAAAAACAGATGAAAAAGGACGACTTGTCTTCAACGAACAAACTGCAAATAATATCTCTGTACTAGATCCAATATCTCAAAATCTTGTTGAATATCATGTACCTTCAAAAAATCCTTATTGGAGTGATTGTGATCCTGGTACTGGCATGATGTTATCTGATTGTGGATTGGCACAAATATTTGATTTTGCTATTGATGGTGAAAAAATTTGGTTTACTGAGTGGGTAGAAAATAATATTGGAGTAGTTGATACTTCTATTCCGTTACCCTATGAAATTCAACTTGAATCTGATACTCTTACTCTGACGCCTGGAACCTCAAAACATTTCAACTTTATTATATCTCCAATGTTTCAAGATGATTTGTTGGGTGTTTCTTTAATTCTTTCCCCAAGTCATGAATTCCTTTTTGTTGAACTTGATCATGACACTCCTGAAACATTTCAACTAGATTCTGATTCTCCTATTCCTAATCACACTACCATATCTGCTTCTAAGGATGCAATACCTGGTACGTACAAAATTCTGTTGGGTGCACAATCTAGTGATGTTGCAATCGGAAAATTTGTTACAGTGACAATAGAGTGATACCTTACTTAGACTCTCAAATTGGCATTTCCATTTACAGTACAAAATTTAGCGGAATTGGAGGAAAAATTCGAGTCGATCTTGAAGATTTTCAGGTATACGAAAGGATTTCTAAAAAAATTCAAAATTCAATAAATCCTCATGAAGGTTACGCTGTATATAAATTGAAAAAAAGAAAGATTGATACCAACCATGCTTTATCTGATATCTTCAGAAAAAAAGGAATTCGATTAAAATCCTTAGGATTAAAAGATGCATCTGCGATAACAGAACAATTTGTTTGTTCTGGAAACAAAGGAAAAACAATCGAAAATTTTTCAACAGAAAAATATTCTCTTAAAAAAATAGGATTTGTAAAAAAACCATTATCCAAAAAAGATATGTTATCCAATCATTTTAAAATAAAGATTTCTTGTTGTAAAAATAATTTATCTTCTTTTAACGAATATGATAAAATTCTTAATTTTTATGGTTATCAGCGATTTGGATCAAAGAGACCTGTAACACATCTTATAGGAAAGTCTATGGTGCAAAGAGATTTTTTAAAAGCAGTTGACTTAATTCTGTCTTTTTCATCTTCTTATGACTCGAAAGAAAATATTGAAATTCGTGAAAAACTAGCCGATCAAACAAACTATAAAAAATATTTTGACAAAGTTCCACCTCAGATGGATATTGAACGAATTGTTCTAAAAGCAATGATTGAACATGGTGATGCACTTCGTGCAATCCGTTCTATTCCTCTATCTCTAAGACGATTTTATGTTCAGGCATATCAATCCTTTATATTTAATCAATCTCTTAGTTTGGCCTTTTCAGATGGTGAAAATATGTTTACTGCTCAACTAGGTGATGTTTGTTTTGATCTAAATGGAATTATTGGAAAATATATCCCGGGATTAGATCAGCATTTGGCATTA
>JBMYWJ010000018.1:0-9308 GCA_049607285.1 Candidatus Nitrosopumilus sp. | reverse complement strand
CTTCCATCCGCTTTTGTCTTCATAATCTTCTTATGTTGGAAATTGGTTTACTGATTTTTGCCGCTCTTATTGGTATCTCACGTGTATTTATTGGTCATTAGTATATGATGACTTGAAATACTATGATTAACTACCTCTCTTATTGGTCTCAATTATTTTTCTAGTGATTGGGGTTGTAATTGTAACTGCTCTGCTTGGTTCTGTAGCATTTCAATTTTTAACACCGATCAACGATGTAATGCTCTCTCCTCTAGAACAAAAATGTCAGCAAATAGCCAATGAGGGATACAAGATTCATGCACTTTATCCTGATTCAAATCCTGATGAGTTACCTTTTGATGAGATGAATAAAATGATGAATCTTGATGAAATTTGGATAAAAGAATGTGTTTCAGTTCTACCTGGAGATTCTATAATTCGCATTGCAGATAATGTTGAACGAGATTTTTCTTATGGGGAATAATTATCTAAAATGCTTCCATCCTAAATCTTTTAACTTAACATAGTTATTATTTTCATAAAGAAATACTCCTTTACCTGATGTAACAAAACCAATTTCAATAATTGGTGTTCTAAGCAATTTTGCACTTTTATTAATTATTTCTCTATTCTTGAGAGATGTCGTAAAAACAAATTCATATTCTTCTCCTCCATGAAAAACCAAATCATTTAAATTAATTTTTCGGGATCTTGCAAACAGTTCCAAGTCTTTTTTTACTGGTATTTTGTTAATGATGAATTTCTTTTCACTTTGTTTTGATAGTTCATTTAAAGTTGCTGACAAACCGTCACTTGAATCCATAGAAGATGAAAAATATTTTTTATTTTTTAATCCGAAACTTAATTTTGGTTTTGGTTTTAGAAACGCTTTGATTAATTTTCTAGTAAATGTATTTTCTATTTTTTCGTTACTTAAAATCATATTTAATCCAGCTGACGTATAGCCAAACGGTCCAGTCACAAAAATTAGATCTCCTTTTTTAGCTTCTTTTCTACGTACTATCTTGTCTGTTTTTCCAAAAATACACACATTCAACACTATTTCTTTACCTTCATTGGTATCTCCTCCAAGAATAGAGATGTCATATTCAATGCATGCTTTTTTAAAACCGTCTGCAATTTCAACAATTTTTGCATTTGATGTAGATTTTGATATGTTCACTGAAACTATTCCATATTGGGGTTTGATACCCTTTGCAGCAAAATCACTCACACATGCAATGATACTTTTTCTTGCAGCATCTATTAATTTCATCTTAGGGGGAATGTCAGTACTTTCTACTACTGTGTCTGTTTTTGCTGCAATTTTGGTTTTTCCTAAACTAAAAATCTCTACGTCTTCAGAAACAAAATGTTTCTTTCCTAATTTTCTTTGAAAAATTTTAATGATTGAGGATTCATCTAACTTTGTCATAGCAATTTTTAACTAGATTTAGCGTATCTTTAACAATTTTTTTGCATTTTTCTTCATCATTTGATTCTGCTGAAACTCTAATGATGTCCTCTGTGTTTGATTTTCTAACTAATACCCAACTATCTTCATCAATTGTACCTTTAATTCCATCTAAAGGATTTATTTCCGAAAACTCTTTTGAAAGTTGAATGCTTACTTCTTCAATTACTTTGTCGTGATATTCTGAATCAACTTTTGTTTTATCTCTTATCTGATTATAACTTTCCATATAGTTCAAAACTTCATTGAATTCTGAATTACTCAACATAGATGCAATTAGACCACTAGTAAGAATCCCTTCTCTACAATAATTAAATTCTGGTAAAATAAAACCGCCGCTACTTCCTTCTCCTCCTGCTTGTGCTTTAGTTTTTAACATAAGATCTATAACATTTGCTTCCCCAACTTTTGATCTCTGAACAGTCCCTCCTTTTTCCTTGATAAACTTCTCAATTGAAATACTTGTATCTATACTCAAGACAAATTTTTTGTAGCCTAACTCTAGAGATTTAGCAACTCCTAGTCCTAACGTCACATCCGGAATTTGTTTTTTTCCATTTCTTACTACCACTAAACGATCCCCATCCAAGTCAAATGCAAAACCAATTTCTTTCTTCTTTGATGCCAAAACCAAATCCGATAATTTATCAGCTGTAGGATCGGGACCTCTTGAGCTTCCTATAAGATCCTCGTTTATTATTTCCACATTACATCCTATTTTTGTTAACAAATCTGAGGCAAATCCTTTGGCGGCACCTCCCCCAATGTCTACAACTATCTCTGGTTTACCTTCAATACTACCTATGATTTTTTCTGCATCATCAATATATGATGATGAAATATCTTGTTCAATTCCAAATTTTGACTTTAGAGTTTCTTGATGTTGAATAATTTGTGGAAGTTCCTCCTCATTTATTCCTCTTCCCTCAATAATGAATTTCATTCCATTCCATTCTAGTGGATTGTGTGATGATGAAATTATTAGCCCTGCTCCGTATTTTCTTGCTTCTCTAAAAATTACAGGCGTAGGTGCTGTTTCTAAATTAAATATGTTTACACCATTTTGCATTAACGCCGCAGAAGCTGTATTTTTTATCATGGAGCCTGAAGGTCTTGTATCTTTACCAACAACACATTTTCCTGATTTTATTAAAGTTGAAAAATTATTACAAAATTCTAATACATCAATTAGGTTTAGATCTTCTCCAAATATTCCTCTAATTCCAGAAATTGTTTTCTTCAATTAATCCAACTCGGAAAGGCTTTTTATTAACTTTGATGAATTTATCCAAACGTGCCTTGGTAGCTCAGCCTGGTAGAGCGAACGCCTCGTAAGCGTTAGGTCGCGGGTTCAGATCCCGTCCGAGGCTTTGTCTCATATAATTTTAAAATTAACTAGAAAATAATTAAGAATTTGATTCATCAAAGGTTTCAATATCTATTTCTAATTCTTTCCCTAAACCTTCCCACCATTGTTTAGTTTGTTCTGACATACTCCCCTCTAACTTTGATTAAATTCTCCTTTATAGATCTGTCGGTTGATTAATACTTGATCAATTAATGACAAGTTCCCAACATTTTCTAAATTTCTTTCTCATTTTGTTTTCTTTTTATCTTTCTGTACATAATTATCATGAGAGTTCCTCCGGCACAACCCCAAAACAATGGTGATAGTCCTGGTTGAATTGTTGGTTGGAATGCCCCTACAAAAGATAGTGACATGATTACTAAAAATCCTAATCCAAAGATCTCAAGCATTTTTACCAAGTTGTTCCCTGATAATTTCAAAAAGATATATGGTTTTGTAAACTCTCGAATTTGTAGACAAACATGTTATAATAATTCGCATCTTCATGATCGTAGGAATACCAATCGTTTGTATCTCCAACAACTGGTGAGATTCGCAAAGAACCTCTAATTTTATTATTTTATGGTTCTATTGGAGGAATTTCAATCATTATTGTATACAGATCATATATCAATATAGAAAAGAACGTCAAAAAGCTTATGAAAAGCGAAGATCCAGAGAATAACTTTTAAAGTTCTAACCCAAATGATTCCGCAATATTGGAGAATTTTACATAAGAGTCCAAGTATTGCCTACCTTTTGAAGTTATTACAAAAGTATTTTTTCCATCAAATTCAATTTTGTTGATTAAATCTGCGCCCGTTAAATTTTCCAAGAATTTAGATAGTCTTGAATGTGATAGGTTTGCCTTAGTTAGAAGTGATGTTGTCTTGATGCCTTCCTGTCCTGATTGCTCAGTAACCGTAAGTAAATCGGCAACAATCTGCATACTAGTTCTATAGGACACCATATACGTAATTTAGTATAAAACTCAGATATAAGGGTATTACCATTGATTCAGATCAGATAAATAAGCTCGATCTGTTTTTTCTATAATGTCTGCCCAATCATCTATTCCATGGTTTGAAGATTTCATTGGTGTAGCTTATAGATATTATGATCTTAGAATGAATATTGTCCCTTTGTTAATGGATAGAAAACAATCTGTCTCTCTCTGGCATGATACTATTCATTGGTGGACTGATCCATCAATTAAAGTCAGGTTTGTCGAAATGGATAATGATTACTGGTTTATCATGGGTTCTGACTCTCAAAAACCATCTGCAAACATGTCTTTTTTTAAAGTATTGCAGAAATCTGAAAATTATGAACGATTCAAGAAGGGTCATGATGGAGAGGCATATCTTAGATTAGGTGTATATACAGACAAATCTCTTGATGATGTAAAAAAAGGTGCCATTTGTAATTGTGGTCATGAAGCTGAAGACCATGATGAAGGAGATGACGATGTGTGTCTATATAATGACTGTAATTGTAAACGATTTTCTAGTTTTCAGGTAAACTTGTTGAAAAGAAAAAAAACAATTACTGATATTAAATTCTTAGAAGAAAGGGATGTAAAAGATGATTCTCTTGCTTGGAACTGTTTTAATCATAATAAATACTCAAAATAAAATCAGTCTAAATGTTTGTTAACTCGAACGTGTTCTCCTGGGTAATAATCTTTAATTTTTTTAGAATAGCAATTTCCACATAATGCACCATCAATTCTCCATTCATCCATAGGATTAAAACGAAGTTGGATTTTTTCGCTACAAATTGCACATTTATCTTTTATTCTCAAGCATTTTTGTTCCTTTTAGTCAATATAAAAAACATTCTTGAATAAACTATAGAAAAATTATGTTAAATATCACTTGTTTATATTGAATTAAGGTGGATGTCCTGACCAATGTAAACCTCCTGCAAGATTTTTACTTGGTTGGGATTCTACCTCTAAATTTACCATAAACTGTTCGTGAGTTTTCTCAAATCTAGGATCTCTTCCTCTTCCTGCCTAATTTTCTTGTCAATTACACGTAGCATTGTATCATTCCAAACGTGTTGAGAAAAGAAGTTGTGTTTTGTATTTGCGCGTTCAATTTCATCATCAACTACTGTATCTTCAAGAAACTTGGTCACTACTATGTCTGTGGTTTTTAAAATTCTAGAATTAAGCTTGAAACTACGAAAAATAGGTTCTAATTTTCTGATATCTACTTTAAAATCTCCTTTTGATTCAAGAATTTTTTTATGAAGAATTCTAAAGTAAACTGCTACATAAAATAATGTTGCATATCTCTTTGTTTTGTGACCTCCTTGTTTTCCGTACTTTAATGATTTTTTAGCAAATTCTTTTACAAGATATGGATATAGTATGATCCTATAATCATCCTTTAGGTTATCATTGAAGATGTCGTCATATTTACTTCCTCTTGGCAGAAATTGAGCCGGTGAGCTATATGCTTCGGTTGGTCTTTGTTCAATTCCTGCTACTAGAGATTGAATTGCATCTTTTGCAACAATGACTTTTTTATGATTGTCTGGCAGATAATTATTGTATATTGCATCTCCTTCATATGCGCATTGTTTTGATTTTGTTTTTGTATCAAAAGAACCTGCTTGAATTTCATAAAAATATCCACAGTTTTTTAATTGTGATTTAATTGATTTATGAAAATCCATCAATGAAACTAAATCTTTACCTCTTACAGAATTTTGAGAATTTCTATATTTTGTAATATTATTTTGTTCTTGTTCATCATCTGCTTTGATTATTGTAACTGTCATAGATCCTTCCATATTTTTTATTCTCTTTGAATGATCAAGAATAGAGTTTGAGGTTTGTGCTCCGTTAACGATTTGTGGAGCATGCAATTCAATTAGACTTTCTCCTAATTCTACAAAATCACTAACTACTATGGTTATCCCATTATTGTAATAAAAAAATTTACCTGGATTACTTTGTAAGGTTTCACGTAATCCCTTGTTAACTGTAGTTTTGAATTGCATCCATTGTCTAATGTTTGATTCAAAAACATAGTCTCTATTCTTGCTTACAAACTCAGTCAATTCTCGTAATTTCAAAATTCCTAGTATTGTATTTTCATGTCTAAGCATTCTTTCTAATTTAATTGAAGATTTTTTACCTGCTGCTGGTTTTTTTATTCTATCCCATAATTTTTGAATTATTTTCTCTCCATCAATAATCTCAACAAATTCATCTTCATATTCTACTTTCTGATCTGTTACGTAACAACATTTTATTCTAAGATTTTTTTCTTTAATTTTTGTGACAAGTTGAGCTAATTCTGGTCTCATCTTCGTAACGTCTTTTGCAAGCAATCTTTTTACATCTTCTTTGAATTTGGCAATTGCTCCAAGTGAGTGTGAGGTCCCATATTTTGATTGGAATAATCTTATCGTGTTATCTGAAAAATCTACCGGAAGATAAGCATCGATTCCAAGATCATTTGCTCCATCAACAATTGCATCTGCCGCATCATCCTCTGTAGCCTCAAAAACCCTGGTTAACACCCATTGAAGAAAATTATTCCCCTTCTCAACCTCATTTTTTGAATTTTCAGCGTATTCCTGAATACTTCCAAGAATATTTTCTGTAAATCCTTCTAAAGGTGGACTGGAACTTCTTTGTAATATTGTATGTGAACCTGGTATGTACTCTAATAATCCATTTTGACTCTGGGACATCTATTTTTTTAATATGCTATATATTTAGAGAGTTTGGTAATTATGTTATAATTCTATTTTGGATGTGAGATATTTTACTAAAAAAAATAATTATTGTGGGTGCAATCGGTGTACTAATTTCTATAATTATTGGTGTGTCCTTTTCTATTGATCCAGTTAACGAAACTGAAAATACTGATGTAATTGTTCAAGCTGATGTGATAATGCCAACCAAAGTATCCCGTCCTGGATGTGAGGAACAAGATAGATGTTATATTCCATCTCAAATTACTATTGATGCAGGAAATCAAGTAACCTGGATAAATGAAGACTCTGCTTTTCATAGCGTAACTTCAGGATTCTATAATGAACCAACTGAATTTTTTGATAGTGGTTATCTAGATCCCTATCAATCTTTTTCATTTACTTTTGAGACTATTGGGATCTTTGATTACTATTGCACGTTACATCCTTGGATGGCAGGACAGATAATTGTAGAATAAGGTGAGGGAGGGAGTCGAACCCCCTTGTATAGGCTTTGCAGGCCCACGCATAACCGTTCTGCCAGAGTACCGTTTTGAAAAACACAAAATGAATAATTAAACTCTTTAGATTAGAATTTGTTAAATTGTTTTGAAGCCAATTTTACATCTTCCCCCTTTATGGTTTTTCTACCCGCATGAGAAGCCATGTCTACAGCATTTTTTGCTATGCTGTTAGCTAATTCTTCAATAATTCTTCTTAATTCGTCTGCTGATTCATCGCTTACTCTCTCGGCTCCAGCTTTTTTTAAAATTCTGTACATAGCTGATAGTCCTAATTCTGATGATTTCACAAATTTTATTTTAGTTTTTTCCGAAAAAAGATAATGAGTTAAAAAATATCACTAAGGAATCGATTTATACAGACTATTTTAAGAATTCAAAGAGATGGCGTGGTATTTTGATTCTCACATACATCTGTCTGATCCAGTGTACTCTCCTACTATGCAATTTACTTTCACACAAATGCAAACTCTAAAAATAAAAGCTTGTTGTGTTTCAATGAATAATGAAAATTCTTTACAAACTTTAAGACTTGCTCAAACAAGTTCTCTCATTTTACCCTTCATCGGAATTCATCCTGAATGTGCACATGACAAATTGGAACAAATGACTACAATGATAGAAACAAATCACAAAATTCTTTCTGGAATAGGAGAAATAGGTTTAGATCCTAGTTATATTCACAATGATGGTGATTATAAACGACAAATTCTTGTTTTTGAAACATTGTTGTCTCTTGCAGAAAAATTTTCTAAACCTGTTTCTATTCATTCAAGAAAAAGTCTTACTGATGTTTTTCAAATTATGACTTCCTATAATACCAAACATGCATTATTACATTGGTTTGACGGAAGTAAAAAACAACTTAACAAAGCAATGGATATGGGATTTTTTGTATCATATGGACCAGTATTGATTTATGCAAATGATAAACAAACATTATTGTCTAAAACAGATGAATCAAAAATTCTTGTTGAAACTGATGGTCCTGTACGATTTTCCAGATGTTTTGAAATGAAATCTGGAGACGTTAGCTTTATTCCTAGTGTTGTCTTTTGTGCTTCAAAAATTCTAGGTAAATCCTTTGATGACATGACATCAATATTAGAAAATAATTCCAATTCTTTTCTTGGAAAGTAGGTATAAAATACCCTAATTCATAGGATGATGAGTGGATAGAATAAAGCGTCTCTCATATGAGGTACTTGATATACACAAGTCTAAATTTGGTGAGGATTTTGCTGACAACAAAAAGATTTTAGATCAAATTTCAATTATTCGTTCTAAAGGATTAAAAAATGAGGTAGCTGGATATATCACAAAATTTATCAAAAAAGAGATTCGTGAAGAAAAATCCAAACAATTACAAATAGAATCTTCACAGGTAGAGGAAAAATCAAACGAAGAGTTACACACCGAATCTAATGAATCTGTTCCTGAATCTAAAGAAACTATTGTTGAAACCTCAACTGCAGAAGAGACTATTATTGAAACTACAGATGAGAAGACACAACAATAAACAAAATATTAATTTTCTAATTCTTAAATTCTAATACTATGATTTTTGTAAAATTTATTGGTGGAGCAAAAAAGTCTTTTTCGTCTGAGCAACTAAACATTGACAAATCTGATATCTCTATTGAAGAATTACTTACTCTGTTGTTAAAATTACAACCTGCCAACACACCAAAATTTGATACTGATAATATTCTAATTGCCATAAATGGCTATGATTCATCTGCGATGGAGGGTAGATTTACAAAAATTAAAAATAATGATCTTGTAAGTATCATACCATTAATTCATGGAGGTTCATCTAAAAAAGTTATTTTTACAATGTTAAAAAAAAATATCTTGATAACTGAGATCAAAGGTCGAAAGACTATTGATGTGAAATTTCTTGATAATTTAAGAAAAAAATATCCAACAATCCAACTTCAGGCAATATCTAGTAATTTTATTTTAAATAATTATCATCTAAAAAAAATTATATTCTTATCTTTAGAATCTGAAAAAAAAAATATCTTGCTTTCTAATAAACTTGAAATTGATATTCTAATGCGTTTTGCATTAACAAAACAAATTTCAGAAGCAATTAATAATGTTGGAATAAAACCAAACACTAATTTTGTTTTAATTGCAATTGGAAAGAAAAATTCTCTAAATTCGTTATATGTGGAGGTATCTCCAATCACTGTTGATTTATTTTCAAAAAATAATAATGTATTTCTTAAAAAATATTTCAATATAACAAAAAAACAACTTAGTTCGG
>JBMYWJ010000017.1:811-10582 GCA_049607285.1 Candidatus Nitrosopumilus sp. | reverse complement strand
ATGATTAATAATTCTAGTGCAAAAAGATTACTTTGATCTGTATTTGGTGCCTCGCAGGGTGTTAAATCACTTAAAAACCATTTCAATATTAAAGAAAAACTCCTTCTTTAACACTAATCAATTGACAAAAGAATTAAGCCTAGATTACAAGGCTATTCAACACCATCTGAAAGTGTTAAAAAAAATAAGTTAATTACTAAAGTGAGAGAAAACTGTGTCGTGCAATATTTTATTTTAAATTTTCTTGAGGTTAATATGAAGACCTTCGAAGAAATTGAAAGAAAATTGGATAAAAGTAAATAAAAGCTTAAAAGGTGTTTTCACTAAATGGAATCTACATCTCTAGTATTATCTATTGTTTCTATTACAAATATGGGCATACTTGGAATTTTAATTGTTATTTTTGGAAAGATGTATGGTAAAACACGAGCACAACTTCCATTAGGTATGATTGTTGTTGCTGGAATGCTATTTTTACACAATGTAATTGGTGCTTTGGCTTATTTCTCAATGGAGGAAATTTTTTCTCATGACATTTTTCCATATATGCTAGGGGTAGGAATTGCAGAGCTAGCTGGATTGTTAATATTCTTAAAAATAACTTTAGACTAATCTTAGTTTAATTGTAACACAAAATAATCACAAACGTGATTAAAGAATATGTTAAACTAAACAAAAATATTCTAATTGCGTTTGCCACATCCATCATTATCTCTGCAATAATTGCTGAAACTTTGTCTGGACAATCTGATTATCTAAATACAACATATACTACAATTGCAGATTATGTGGTTTTTTTCTCTGTTTTTAGCGGATTATTTTATCTAGATAACAGAAGAAAATATCTTACCGAATCTGGGAATATAGATAAAATCAAACTAAAACATGATCTTAAAAAAATAATAACTTCCCTTGGAATTGCTGAAATTGTTTATACAATAGCTAGATGGGTTTTACAATATTATTTTCTTACATTACAATATGATCCTTATTTAGCATCAATTATCTCACAAGGCATATCGACAATTATTTACATGATCGTAGTTAATCTTAGTGTAAAGATAACAAGGTTGTATAAAAATGAGAATTAATATTTACGTTGATGGCTCTGGCGGTTCCAATTCTGGCTATGGGTATTTTGTAAAAGAAACTGGGGAATCTTTTTATGAAAAAAAACCCGAAATTACTAATAATCAGGCAGAATACCTTGCAATAATTTCTGCACTAAACAAATTTAAGGACTCAAATGAGGAAATCATAATTTATAGTGATTCTAAAAATACAGTAAATCAACTAAATCATGAATTTGCAATAAATAATGAACAATTGCGAAGTTTGGCTAGAGAGGCTTGGAGTATTATGGGAAATATTTCTACTCTTTCTATAGTGTGGATTCCTAGAAATGCAAATCTTGCAGGGAAAATGCTAGGAAGTTAAGAGATCAAAGATCCATATGAATAACTTTATTATACAAAATCTTCAGATCTCATTAACATGGCAGAATCTGTCTTTTTGTCTCCAAAATCAATTGCAGTAATTGGTGCATCTGACAAAAGAGGAAGTGTTGGAGCTACTATTACGTCAAATATTATGAATGGTTTCAAAGGAATTGTTTATCCAATTAGTCCTTCAAGAGATGAGGTCTTTTCAAAAAAAGCATACAAGAGTGTTTTAGATGTTCCAAAATCAATTGATCTTGCAGTTATTGTTATCAAAAATACACTGGTTGCACCAGTTTTGGAAGAATGTGGTAAGAAAAAAATCAAGGGTGTCATTATCATTACTGCTGGTTTTAAAGAAGTTGATGAGGAAGGAGCAAAACGCGAACAGGAGCTTAAAGATATTGCAACAAAATACAAAATCCAAATTATTGGACCAAATTGTCTTGGCGTAATGAACCTTGATCCAAAGACAATGATGAATTCTACGTTTCTTAAAATTACACCAAAGTCAGGAAAAATCGCACTTGTATCCCAAAGTGGAGCAATATGTGCCGCATTAGTTGAGGATGCCAGTGCTCAAGGAATTGGTTTCTCTGCAGTAGTGAGTCTTGGAAACAAAGCTGCAATGAGTGAAGTTGACGTTCTCAAGATACTTGCAGATCATAAACAAACCAAAGTTATTGTGATGTACTTAGAAGATATGGGTAATGGACAAGAATTTCTTAATGTATGTAAAAAAATTACAAAAAAGCTCAAGAAACCTGTACTTGTTCTAAAGTCTGGACGTAGTCCTGAAGGAGCTAAAGCTGCAATGTCTCATACAGGAGCATTGATGGGCTCAGATGAAATCTATGATGCATTACTCAAACAATCAGGTGCAATCAGAGTTGATACAATGGAAGAATTATTTGATTATGCGACAGCATTTTCTAAACAACCTTTGCCTTCAACTGGCGATCTTGTAATTGTTTCAAATGCAGGTGGTCCTGCAATAATATCCACTGATGCATGTTCTAAGATGAATATCAAAATGGCAGATATTACAAGCATTAGAAAAAAAATTGATGAGGTTATTCCTCCCTGGGGAAGCTCTAGAAATCCTGTTGATATTGTAGGTGATGCTGATTTTAATCGCTTCCATAATGTGTTGGATCGTGTATTGAAACATCCAAAAGTTGGTTCTGTTATATCAATGTGTACTCCTTCTGGAACTTTAGATTATGATAAACTAGCTGAAGTAATAGTTGAAATGTCAAAAAAATACAAAAAAACAATGCTTGCAAGCTTGATGGGATTAGACGAAGGTATTCGCAATAGAGATATCTTAGCCAAAGGAAATGTTCCATACTATACATATGCTGAAGGTGCAATTCGAACACTTGCAGCAATGATTAGATTTTCTAATTGGGTTAAGTCCCCCACTGGAAAAATTACAAAGTTCAAAGTTAACAAAGAAAAAGCAAAAAAAATCTTTGACAAAGTCAAGAAAGATAACCGACCAAATCTTTTAGAAGAAGAGGGACAGGAAGTTTTGAAGGCCTATGGATTACCGCTACCTTCAAGTGCACTTGCCACAAATGAAGTAGAAGCAGTAAAGATTGCAAAGAAGATCGGTTATCCAGTTGTAATGAAGATTGCATCCCCTCAAATAATTCACAAATCTGATGCTGGTGGTGTCAAAGTAAATTTAACAAATGACGCTGAGATTAAATCTGCATTTAAAACTATTATTAAGAATGCCAAAAACTATGACAAGAAAGCCGAAATCAAAGGTGTTTTAATTGTTGAGATGATTAAAGGAGGAAAAGAATTAATCATTGGCTCAAAATTAGAACCTGGTTTTGGTCCTGTCATTATGCTTGGAATGGGAGGGATCTACGTAGAGGTTCTCAAAGATGTTACATTCAAACTAGCTCCCGTTACTGATAAAGAAGCTGATGATATGATAGCGTCAATTAAAACTCAAAAACTTTTACAAGGCGTACGAGGTGAAAAGCCTTCAGATATAGCAAAATTATCTGAGTGCATTCAAAGATTATCCCAACTAGTGTATGACTTTAAAGAGATTAAAGAATTAGATATGAATCCTGTTCTGGTTATGGAAAAAGGCAAAGGGTGCCGTATTCTAGATGTTCGAATAGGATTATGATCGCAATTTATTCCTAAATTTTCACACCTACTAAATTAGAATATTTATACAACATAGGATTCAATATTGTTACATGGCTAATGTTTTAAAAACAATAAGGACTGGTGATGACTATATTGAAAGTCTTAGAGGTCGTGATCTCAAAGTTTACCTATTTGGAGAATTAGTAAAAGAACCGATCGATCATCCTATGATTAGACCATCAATTAATGCAGTTGCAGAAACTTATGACCTTGCAGTACGAGAAGAAAGTTTAGCTTCTGCTGATTCATCAATTACAGGACTGAAAGTTAATCGATTTTTACATATTGCCGAAAGTGCAGAAGATTTAGTTTTACAAAATAAAATGCAAAGAAAACTTGGACAAAATACTGGAACATGTTTCCAAAGATGTGTGGGAATGGACGCATTGAATTCTTTACATTCTACTACATTTGAAATAGATGAAAAACACGGAACTGATTATCACCAAAGATTTTTAGAATTTGTAAAGATGATTCAAAAAGAAAATCTTGTAATTGGTGGAGCTATGACAGATCCTAAAGGTGATCGAAGTAAAGGACCTGCAGAACAAGATGATCCTGATTTGTTTACAAGAATAGTAGAGACCAATGATAAGGGAGTTTATGTATCTGGTGCAAAAGCACATCAAACTGGATGTATTAATTCACATTGGATAATTATAATGCCCACAATTCGATTAACTGAAAGTGACAAAGACTGGGCAATAGTTGGCGCAATACCTGCAGATGCTAAAGGAATCACTTACATCTATGGTAGACAATCTTGTGACACCAGAAGTATGGAAGAAGGGGATATTGATTCAGGCAATGCAAAATATGGTGGGCAAGAGGCTTTGATGATTTTAGATAAAGTGTTTATTCCTTGGGATAAAATTTTCATGCATGGTGAATATGAATTTGCATCTATGCTTGTAGAGCGTTTTACTTGTTATCATAGACGTAGTTATGTGTGCAAAACTGGACTTGGTGATGTACTAATTGGTGCAGCGGCAACAATTGCTGATTATAATGGTGTACCAAAAGTATCACACATCAAAGACAAAATTATTGAGATGACTCATCTTAATGAAACGATCTTTGCCGCAGGAATTGCATCATCTCATCAAGGACAGAAGATGAAATCCGGAGTATATCTAAATGACGATATGCTTGCTCAAGTATGCAAACATAATGTTACTAGATTTCCATATGAAATTAGTAGACTTGCACAAGATATTGCAGGTGGATTAGTTGTTACCCTTCCATCTGAAAAGGACTTTAGACATCCAGAGGCAGGTCCATTACTCAAAAAATACCTCGCAGGTAGAAAAGGTGCTGATGTTGAGAATAGAATGAGAATTCTTAGACTCATTGAAAATATGACTCTTGGTCGAAATGCAGTTGGATATCTTACTGAATCAATGCATGGTGCAGGTTCACCACAAGCCCAAAGAATTCAGATTCAAAGACAGATGCAAGTAGGTTACAAAAAGAATCTAGCAAAGAATTTAGCTGGTATTACAAATGATATTGAAGAACCGGCAGAATCCTCTGAATACTTTAACAGAGTTTTCAAAACAAAAGACTCAGTTCTCTAACATTATTTGAACCAACTTCTGTTATGTTTATTGTCAAATCTATAGTATTATAAAAATGGCTGTTGTGGTTTACTTAAGATTTATGTTAAAAAATTGTATCATAAATCAATTTTATTCTGATCCATGAATAATTCTATTTTTGTAACTGACAATTTATTAGAATCATTTTTTAGTATATTTAACCTAGTCATATTACCAAGCAAACAGGACGATCTATTGCTTTCATTTCACGCATAATGTGAACCTGTTTGCCTGAAATTTTGCGTATTTTATTTTATTCTTTTTTGTTGTTTTTTGTAGACTTGTCTGAATTATTTTTATTATTATTGATGTCATCTGATTTTTTTGTATGTCTAGAGTATTCAGAATCTTTTTGATTTTTTTCTATATTGTCAAATTTTTCAGTACCCTCTTGATTTTCTGAAAATGTAATCTCTTTTTCGTTTTTCTTTTTAATCATGTATTTTATACCTAAGATTCCTCCTACAATAGCAATCAAGATCCAATTTACTGGTGGTTGTATGAATTGCAATATCCATCCTACTTGTGGAACTGTTGCTACAGTTTTTCCTAGATATTCTTCTTCTGTAATTGGAAAATCTGTCCCAGGAATAGATCCAGTGTTTGCATCTCCTTTTGTTCTAACTGTTTTAGGATCATCATCAAGTATTGTTACTACTCTATGTACAATTACCTTGTTATGATCTGATGGCCGATTAAATACAATAATGTCTCCTATTTCGATATCTTCAAAAGGAATATTTCCTTGAACTATAATGATATCATGTACCTGTAGTTCAGGAATCATGCTTCCACTTGCAACTACATAAAATGGATTAGAACCAAATCCAAAGATCACTTGTAGGATAACAAAAATTACTCCAACTGCAATAGCAACGATAGCAACATCCTTGATAATTTCATTTGATTTAGATTTTTTTGCCAACTATCTTATTCGCCTATAACTTCATTGATTTTATCTACTGTTACTATAATTTAGTTCCACATTCTTCACAGAATTTGGAACCCTGTTTATTTACAAAACCACAATTTGAGCATTTTCCAGGCTGATCTGCCTCTTCTGGATTTCCTAAAAGAATTATTTCGCCAATTTTTTTAATATTATTCCATGGAATGCTACCTTCAGTGCCATCGTTTTTGGTAATTATCAGAACCATTGACTGTGTAGGATCAATGCCTACCTGTTTTGCAACTCCAACCTTGTTGGCATTTTCATCAAAGACAGTTCTTCCTTCAATTGTACTAACCGCAGTTGCTGGACCTGGTTGTGTAACATGCTCTTTTGGAGTTTCTGTTACAATCTCTGTTTTTTCTGTAGGTATGGTTTCTGCTGCTTGTTCTAATGGTTTTGCAATTCCCACCTCTCCTTCTTCATCTTGTTTTTTAAACTCTCTATATTCTGCAATTGAAGAATTACATGAATTGCAAATATATTGTCCCTTTTCTGCAAGAATCAAATTTTCTGCAACTTCTTCATTGGGATTCTCAAATTCTATTTTTGGTGAACCTTCAAATTCTTTTTCACAAGTATTACAGAAATGTTTAGAAATTTTATCTGCATCTAATCTTCCTATTGGAGCCAAAAATAGATCCGGACCACCCAAATTCCCTTTCATCTGCTGATCATCATTAACATTGGCCATAACATAACCTCCTGAACCTCTTAATTTTTTAAGCCTAAACTCTGAACTCATATTCAAGTTTTAAGAAAACGTCATTTAAGTATATATCAAAATAGATTTTCCAACAAAAAATATGGTGTTAATTCTGGTGAACATTTTTAGGTATGATCTATACAGTAACAATACAATGGGAATAACACAAATTTCAGATGCAAAATCTTGGGAAGTCGATGTGATAAACTCAGACGTTCCTGTGTTTGTAGATTTTTGGGCCGAATGGTGTGGTCCATGTAGAATGGTAGGCCCAGTTGTTGAAGAACTGGCAAATGACTATGATGGAAAGGTAAAATTTGTCAAAGTTAATGTGGATGAAGCCAACGAACTAGCATCAAAATACAATGTCTTTAGCATCCCAACGTTAATTCTACTTAACAAGGGAGAAATAGTTAGCCAACAAGTTGGTGCTGCTTCGAAAGAATCATACAAAAATATGATTGACAGGGCGCTTGCCTAAGTTCAAAACACGTTTTCTCTATTTTTTGATCCTAAAGTAATTAATATTCCAAAAATTGAGTGAGACTATGTCATTTGGCGAAGTTGATACTCTGAATATGCTCTTTGACAAACTAGATAGTTTATTTAATGAATCTCAAAGTTACTATGAATCATTTTTAGATACTAACAACATGTACAAGAAAGGCCAACTCAGCGACAAAGAGTTCTTCCAAAAACTAGGTGATTATACAGTAGCTTATTCTGCTTTAGAGTTTTTGGCAATCAAAGTAATGTTTGAAATGAGAAAGTCACTTAATTCTGGTTCAGGAAACACTCAGTCACCTGGTTTGATGCCGGGAATGGGAAATCCTGGAATGATGGCAGGAGGTATGGCAGGTGGAATGCCACCCAGAACGGGAACTGCAGAAAATCCTGTGGGTGGAGGTCCTCCAGGAATTGTTTCTGCTCAAGAGGCATTTGGAGATGTTGGAACTCTACCATCACCTGATCCATCTTTAATGCCAAGACAAACTACTCCACCTCAAAGTCAAAATGGATGCTCTTCATGTGGTGCTGAATTAAGACAAAATGCAAAGTTTTGTACAAAATGTGGCGCTAAAACATAAAATTAGCAATTAAAAAACTATTTTCTTATTTACTGTGTTGTTCCGCACTCTGGGCAAAATTTTGCTGTTGTTGAAAGACTCGTTCCACATTCTGAACAGAATTTTCCATCTGATTTTTCCTCATTGTATGCGTTTCCAACAACTGCTGAACTTCTAACTGCACCAGATGGTTCATATTTATCATCATCGATTAAAACGGGTTCAAAGTCTTGTTCTGTCAAAAAAGTCATCATTCTAGGAATTCCTTTTCCATCGTTGTTTGGATCTGGAACTGAATCTCCTAACCAAAATGCAAATCTCATAAGAGTCAATTCTGGAGTTGAGAATGCTAGGGTGTGCTTTGACATGTATTCCTGTGCAGCTTTTTTACCGTCAAAAACTTCCATAAAGTTAGTGTTTTTTTATTTATGTATAATAGTTTCTGGGAAGATGGACCGGGAGGGAATCGAACCCTCGACATCCTCGTTGCGAACGAGGCATTATACCACTAAACCACCGGCCCCCGAATACTTCTATGATCTGTACTTTTATTCATTTTCTCAACGAATAATAGACTGCAAATATTGATATTTTCAGATGACGTATGATACTGTGATTACTGATTCTCACATTATTCTTCCTCAAGGAATAGTGAACAAGAATATTCTAATCGATGAGGGGAAAATTGTCAAACTTACTAATGACATTCCTTCTTGTGATAACAAAATTCACGGTGATGGGCTGATTTCGGTTCCTGGTCCAATTGACACCCATGTACATTATGGTGTGTATTCTCCAATTGATGAGGCAGCCAAAACTGAGTCACATGCTGCAGCAATAGGTGGAATTACAACTATGATGAGAATGCTTCGACTTGGAGATTCTTTTTCTAATTCATTACAATCCCAGATTGACGCATCGTCACAAAATCATTATGTTGATTATGCTATACATGCTTCTATTTTTAATTTACAACAAATAGATGAGATGAATTTATGTATAGAAAAAGGTATTACATCTTTTAAAATTTACATGAATCTAGGTGGTGATGTTGGTCATGTGTATATGGATATGCCGTCAAACTCTTCACAGCTTGTGACAGCTCAAGTAGATGTTACTGATGAAATAGTTGAACAAACTGTAAAGAAGGCAGCATCACTTGGTTGTCCTGTTTTAGTTCATGCAGAAGACTCTGAATCCTGTGGGTGTGGTATTAAAACTGCAAAAGAAAAAAAACAAGATGGATTATCTGCATGGTCTGAAAGTAGATCCCCTGAATTTGAAGCAAAAGCAATCAAGACTGTCTCCAAATTTGGAAGAGACTATGATTGTATAATCTATTTTGTTCATATTGGTTCAGAGAGAGCACTAAAACAAATTGAAGAAGAAAAGAAACTTGGAACAAAAATCTTTGTTGAGACATGTCCTCATTATCTTGCACTATCTTATGAAAAACAAAATGGTTACCTTGCTAAAGTCATGCCACCAATCAGACGTGAGAGTGATCGTATGGCCGTTTGGAAATCTCTTTCTGAAAACCTAATTGATACTATCGGAACTGATCACGTTGCTAATCAGCTCAAACTCAAACTAGGTGGGAAAGATGTTTGGGGAGCGTTGGCAGGATTTCCAGGAATTGGAACTGTTCTGCCAATATTACTTAACTATGGAGTAAATCAAAATAAGATCACACTTGAACAATTTGTCATGTTTACAAGCCAAAATGCCGCTCAAATTTTTGGAATGTATCCTCAAAAAGGTACATTTGAGGTGAATTCTGATGCGGATGTTACTCTGATTGATCTGAAAAAAGAAAAAAAAGTAACTTCAGATTTGT
>JBMYWJ010000017.1:0-803 GCA_049607285.1 Candidatus Nitrosopumilus sp. | reverse complement strand
ATGCGGATGTTACTCTGATTGATCTGAAAAAAGAAAAAAAAGTAACTTCAGATTTGTTTGGTGGATTTTCTGACTATATTGTTTATGATGGACTTAATCTAAAAGGATGGCCTGTGAAAACAATGGTGCGAGGAGAATTAGTAGCAGAGGATTTTGAAGTTATCGGAAAACTTGGACATGGTAAACTTGTTACCCGAAAAATCAATCAATCTCTCAAATAAATTATTGCTGTTTTTTATTACACATTTCATTTTGTACGATTACTTTTTATGATTAAAATACAAATTAAACCATATTGCGTTTTTGGATTATTATTACATTTGTATTTTTTTCTAGCATTTTTTTTAGTATTTCATTTGTTGGTATCTCTTTTGCCCAACAAGAATTATCTCTTCATCAACAATGGAAACAATTTGCAGATCCTGATATATTAACCTGTAAACAAGGATTTTTGTTGCTGCAAAAAACTAATACTTACCCTGCATGTGTTACACCTTATACATATCTGAAACTAGTTGACAGGGGATACGGTTCTTCTGATCTATCTACCATGAGTAAACATCCTGAGATGTTGAATCTATTATTGCATTACATGGTTTCAAATGAAAAACTAACACATCATTGGCATGAGATGCTGAAAAAAAACAACAATGTGATGACACAAACTATGGCTGACTGGATATTTCAAATGAAACGCGATCCAAAATTATTGAACAATATGTTAGGTCCAATGACTAGCGATCCTGAATTACGCGTGCAGATGATTCAAACAATGAAAAATCATTCTACTATGGAATTTTTTT
>JBMYWJ010000016.1:0-10775 GCA_049607285.1 Candidatus Nitrosopumilus sp. | reverse complement strand
TTTGTCTTCAGCTTTTTTTGTTTTCTTTGTAGGTTTGTCTTCAGCTTTTTTTGTTTTCTTTGTAGGTTTGTCTTCAGCTTTTTTTGTTGAAGATGATCCTAAGTTCTTATTTTTTTGAGATTTATTTGACTCTGTCTTGGACTTTTCAGAATTTTCAATTAAATCATCTTTTTTCTTTTTCATTAAACCATCTCAATTTTTAAATTTACGTTCTTGTTTATCATTCAACAAATCATTCCTATTTAATAGTAAATGTTTCGCTAGTAGATATATTCATTAGATCCTTTGAAATCATATCTGCAGATATCTTATATGAACCTGAAGTATCAACAACTTTAGAGAATTTATCACCTATTGGAAGAAGATTATTTCCATTTTCAAAACATTGAGTAAAGAATCCACCTTGAGTAATTACATCATTTTTATCAGAAGAATAAATTGTAATATAGAGATCGCCACAATCAAATGAAGGATCAGCTACTTTAACCTGTATTTCTATAGGTTCTGCACGAGAATATTGCTTAGCGAGACCAACAATTTCAATTTGAGTTTCAATAGGGTGAGAATTAGAAAATCCTTCAGTAGAAGAGGTCGGCCACATGTTTAATTCTCGATCTGGTTTTTGCAGAATACCTGATAGTACAACCGAAGCGAAAACTAGTGAAAAAATTACAGGCAATACAAATACAACAAAAACTTTCTTAGTTGCCATTTCGTTTTAAGATCAATAATTCCCTTATATCTATTTAGCAAATTTAGAAGGCATAAGATCAAATTTGACGAATAAGTTAAATCGTAGTTGATTAAATATCGCTAGTGCGACTTAGAAAATTCAGAGTGAGAGCATATCGTTGCATTCACGACTCTGGAGAAATAACAGTAGGGGACTTGGCAGCTTTTGTCGGGAGAAATGAGAGTGGAAAAACTACCATTCTTCAAGCATTGACCTTACTCAACAAAGATGAAGAAATTTCAGAATTAGATCTGTGTGATGAAATGAGTGAAGAACTAAAAGATGAGATAAGATTAGCAGAGGGGGAATTTGAGCTTAGTCAACACGAAATTGACATAGTTAAAGAAAAATTTCCCAATTTATCAGACATAAAAAAGATTAAATTGTTTAGAACAAGCCGAAGTCAAAAAGTTCTTTATGAATTTGAAAATATAGAATTAAGTGAAATCAAAGATCAAGGATTAAATTCGTGGGAAAATTTTTCAAAACAAATTTTAGGGTTTTTAGATACTATTCCAAATCATCTTAGAATACAAGTAGATACAAGATTCTTTGAAGGATCAAGTCCAAAAAACCAAGAAACGTTTGATAGAGGAATGGCAGAGTTTAGCAATCAATTTCACGTCATAGCAATTCAGGAATCCAAAGTTATTGAAGAATGGGAAAAAATCTATGAAAGTCCAGAAAACCAATTTTCAAATCTTTTAAGTGGAGAAAACCAAAAAACAGCATTACAGAACTTTATTGCATCAGAATTGCATCCAAGATTTGTTTATTTTTCAGATTATAAGAAAATCTATGGTAACATCAATCTTAACGAGTATCTAAGAGAAGAGAAAGGAGATAGAGTTGATTCCATTGAGTATATAGAAGAATTTGACAAAGCAGAAACAGTTCGAAATCTTTTCTATCTTGCAGAATTGGACATAAAAGAATTAGACGAAGTAAAAGAAAGTCCATCAAAATGTATCAAAATATTAAATGCCGCAAGTAATAGACTCACCAGTAAACTGAATCCAGCATGGAAAGGAGATCCCATACACGTTGATCTGAGATATAATCCAGGGAACATTATGAGTGTGGTGATTTCAGATGTGCATAAAGATGGAACCATTACAAATACAGGATTGTTAAACAGAAGAGCAGAGGGATTTAAGTGGACATTTTCATTTATCGTTAACTTTGCTGCTGAAACACAAAGAGCGGAACTAAAAGAAGCAATTCTACTTTTAGATGAACCAGCTAGAAATCTTCATCCAACTCAACAAATGGGGATTTCAGATTTGTTGAAGAATTTAGCAGGATCTAATCAAGTTTTGTATGCGACACATTCACCATTTATGATCTTCGATTATACACCAGGGAATCTTTTGGTAGTAGAGTTAGATAAAAGAAAACATTTGAGTAGAATTTTTTACGATTATTGGAATGCAGATGATAAAACATTAACGCCAATTTTGTATGGATTATCTAGAGGTCAAGTCGAATCAATGACAGACAGAGAGATTGGAACAAACTCCAGACCCATGATTATTGTAGAAACCATGTCAGATGCAATGTATCTTAATGCTTTTGATAAATTTTTACAAGATCCAAATATTTCAATGAATCCTCTAAATGTCATTGCAGCATATAACAAAAACTCAGTGTTACCTTTAGCTATTTTTTATAGAAATCATGGCTACAAAACGTTTGTTCTTTTAGATAATACAGAAGAATCAAAACAAATTTCTGCTCAACTAGTATCAAATGAATTTTCATCAATTCAAACCATATTTTTTGAAAGAGAGGGAAAGAAGATAGAATCAATTGAAGATTATATTGTAATTGATGACTATCTACATGCAGTAAATCAAACTTATGAAATAAAATTAAGACATGAAGGATATTCAAATCTCACTCCACAAGATGTTAGTTCAAAGGAAAGTAAAGGAATTTTAGACAAATTAAGAAAGATATGGCAAGAACATAGAGAGGAGGATTGGGGAGAATTTGACAATGAAGAAATTACAAGATACATATGTGAAAAAATTACACTTGATGAAACAGATTTTCTATCAGACAAAACAAAGGATCAATTTAGATCATTGTATAGACTAATTGCTGAGCGAATCAGACAATATCAAAATGTAGTAACAAAATCAGACTTGGATAAATTTCAGAAAGCCAAAGCTTAAGAAGTTTTCTCATAAAAAATACGCAATAGAAAAATAGAAAAGTGTAAAAAATTCTCTAAGGTTTAAGTGAGAGATGAGCAATCTGAGTAATATGAACATGTCTTTGAATAGAGTAGTTTTCTTGTCAATTACCTTACTGTGCTCATTAGTACTAATTTCAATGCCATCAAATGTATTTGCCGAAGATATCGGTGTCAAAAGTTTTGCATTAGAAGAGACAACAATCATGGAGATAGTAAATGGATCAAGTGAAGAAATCAAAACTGTCAGAATTTGGGTAGGAAGTGATTTTAGCTTCGACTCTTTTAAAACAGAGAATAGATGGAGCGGAGAGAAAACACCTCAAGGAGTAATAGTGTTCACATCATCTGAAACAATCAAGCCAGGAGAGACAGTAAAATTTGGAGTTAAAACAGATAAAACAACTCCTGGAATAAATTGGAAGGCACTAGATGAGTCTGGAAACCAAATAGACACAGGCATGGTATTAGCTGAAGAATTACCAAATCATATTGAAAACGATAAATCGGCTGAAGAGGATAATTCAGAAGTCTCAGGAAAAAGTATATCAAATGAATCTGGGTTTAGAATAGTACCTGAGAAACCAAACGCAGGTTCTTCAATCAGGGTTACAGGAGACAAGTTTGGAGCAGATCAAGAATTTGATTTTTACATCGATTCAATAAAAATTGGTAGTTTTGAAACTGATAAAAATGGTCACTTTATGACCACAATGAAAGTTCCTGAAGATCAAGAACCTGAACGAATTGATTTTAGGATAATGGGCAAAGATGGAGAAGAAAAAGATATCAGCCTAAGAATAGGAGAAGAACCAAACAGAATTCCAACATCAGAAAATATAGATCTTACAATTCAGGGAATTCCAGATATTGTACATAGAGGAGACTTTCTGGAAATTTATGGAACAGGAAATCCAGGAAGTGCAATTAAAGGAGAAATCACTACACCTGAAGGAGAAATCATCAATTCAAGAACAGCAGAAATAAACAGCAGAGGAGATTGGAAATTTGATGAACCAATAATTGTACCATTGGACGCACCATTTGGCGAATACAGTGCAACCATTAATGATGGCAGACAAAGTAAAACAATACAATGGAATATTGAATCAGACAAAACTATAATCATTGTTCCAAACAGTTTGAAGTTCGATCTAGGTGAAGTGGTAAAATTTAACGGTACAGCAATACCAGACAAACCAATTGAATTGATGTTAGAAGATCCTCTTGGGAAAGAAATTTTTTCAGATATCATTCAAGTAGATGATTCAGGCTCCATAGAGTTTGAATATCCAACATCTCGAAATACACTAAAAGGTACATACACACTAATTGCAGTACAGGAAGATCATAAAGAATTTATCTTTGCAGGAGTGGGAACATTAGCTACAATTCCAGTCAATTTGGAATTTGACAAGTTAAATTATAAATCAAGTGAAACGGCTACAATTTCTTTTACGGGACAACCATCAGACATAATTAGTCTGTTAATCATTGATCCAAACGATAATCCAAAGGGAGAGACAATATCTGTAACTCTTCAGCCAGATGCAAGAGGAACACATTCCCTTGATCTAAAAGGGTATACATCAGGTGTGTACACAGCAGTGGCAAGCAAAGGAAGTACTCAGAGCTCTGAAACATTTAGTGTAGGTCTACAAACAGGATCGGGGGAAATCAAGATCAACACTACAAAAAAAGAGTATAACCATGGAGATGCTGTTTTAATTTTAGGAGATACTGGTTCTAATGTATTATTAACATTAACCTTAATAGATCCAGATGGAATTACAGTTAAAGAAAAAGAAACATTTTCAGATAAAAAAGGAAAAATTTCAGAAGGGACATTTAGAATTCCTTCTGATGCTAAACCTGGAACATGGACAATTAATGCTAAAAGTGGTTCAAATTTTTACAATACCGAAATTGAAGTGCTTGCAGTAACAATAGAAGGAATGGTAGTGTCAGTAACAGAAGGTGAAAAAATTGGAGGTATTGGTGAATCTGTCAATATTCAGGTGTTTGGAGCAAGAAACAGCGTAGTGATTGAAATAATTAACGGGGATGGAGAAATAATTGAAACGTTAGAATTCCAAGCATCAAGCAAAGGAGAAATCAACCAACCATGGATCATTCCAAAAGAAATGGAACATGGAACATATACAGTAAAAGTTAAAGACGCGTTTAATACTGCAGAAACAATCTTTGAGATTCAATAGTATCAAACAATTTTATTTTACCTAGTTCTTCAGACAGTAATGAATCTAAAAGATAAAATAAAAGAGTATCCAAATTTTCCAAAGAAGGGAATTTTATTTAGGGATTTTAGTCCAATTCTAAAAGATCCTTCAGCACTTTCTTTTATTGCAGATGAAATTTCCAAGTATTTTCATCCAAAAAACATTGATTTGTTTGCAGGAGTTGAATCAAGAGGTTTTATTCTAGCTAGTGTTTTAGCATCAAGATATGACAAAGGGATGGTAATGATTAGAAAAGCTGGAAAATTACCAGGGAAAACAACAAAATTATCATATACAATTGAATATGGTAAAGACAGCATAGAGATTCAGAAAGATATTATCAAAAAAGGGCAACGAGTTCTTGTTTGTGATGATTTACTTGCAACAGGTGGGACTGCCAAAGCATCTGCAAAACTAATTGAAAAAGTGGGTGGAAAAGTTTCTGGATTTGCATTCATCATAGAATTAACGGAACTAAAAGGAATAAGAGGAATAAAAGAGTATGATTGCAAATCGCTGGTGAAATATTAATGGAAAAAGATATAGAAATTGGAATTTTTGGTGGAACAGGTATTTATGACTCGGGTTTACTTGAAAGTACTCAAGAAATTCAAATTGAAACACCTTATGGTAAACCTTCAGACACTATAACAGTAGGAGTATTCAGAGGAAGAAAGATTGCTTTTCTTCCAAGACATGGTAAAAAACATACCATCCCTCCACATATGATAAATTTCAAAGCAAATATTTGGGCATTCAAGGAGTTAGGCGTCAAGCGGATCATCGCCCCATCAGCAGTTGGAAGTCTAAAAGAAAATTTGAAACCGACTCACTTTGTGTTGCCAACACAATTTTTAGATTTTACAAAATCAAGACAGAATTCGTTTTCAGAAGAAGGTAGGGTTATCCATATTTCAGTAGCAGAACCTTTTTGTCCAGAATTACAATCATCAATTTTAAAGGTAACACAAAGTCAAGATTTGAAAATTCATCAAGATTGCACATATGTATGCATTGAAGGCCCTAGATTCTCCACCAAAGCAGAATCAAAGTTCTATAGATCAACTGGCGCAGATATTATTGGCATGACTCTTGTTCCAGAATGTCAGCTCGCAAGGGAAGCACAGATGTGTTATGCATCAATTTCAACAGTTACAGATTACGATGTATGGGCTGAAAAACCTGTAACGGCAAAAGAGGTTCTAAATACTCTTTCAAAAAATGTGGAAAAAACAAAAAAAATACTAACAGAACTAATAGAAAAAATACCGAAAACTAGAAGTTGTAATTGTGCAAAAGCGTTAGAAGAAGCAGAGTTCTAGTCATCAATAAAAGACTCTTTTTTAAGTCCTTCTGGAAGAGTCAAATCGCCTTGAAGCAGATTTCTCTGAAGAGTCAAGATAACCTCTTCAACGTCATAACCAAATTTTTGCAAATCTTTTTCAGTTGTTTTAGAGATCTTTGCACCTACGTTTTGTCCTCCAATTCTGCCAAAGGCAATAGCAGTAAAACGAAACTCATGATCATCTAAGTTAAATTTCCCTGTAATTTTTGCGGCCATTTGACTTCCATGAACATTATTGATGTGTATTTTAAGATCCATTATTGAATCTAAATTTCTACAGCCTTGTTAATATTGTCATCAATTAAAAAACTCCAGTGTTTATCATCTTTTATTTTAAAATTATTAACTTTGAGTAGAATTATTTTTTCATCTAGGCATTCATGTTTTATTTCTGTATTTTCTTTTAATTTGACTAATTTCCATTTGTATTTTCCATGTTGTAATTTACAAACTGTAACTGCCCACTTGGCATCAGGATCAATTTTTGGCATTCCCACAGTATCTGCCAACTCTTCAATACCAAGTTGTTTTTCTTCACAAAATTTCTTCTTACAAACTCCACATCTCCATACATCAATTGAACCAATAGTTCGTTCATCAATATTGATGTTAACAACACCATAGTAAACAGGCTGATGTTTACATGTTTCAGTATCAATACTCAATGTTGTTAACCCATCATCAGTATTATTTAGTTCTTGCATCATCATATGGCTTTTCTAAAATTACCCCAATATTATCAACAATTTTGTTTCGTTTAAATTCAATATTTTCTCGCTCACACATTCTCCTATACATATTAACTGCAGTAAATCTTGGATGCATTGCTTCAAATTCATTTTCAGAAAAATCAATAAAAGCCCCAAATTTTATTAGGTCTTGAGCCGTTTTTTGAGCTACATCTGAAGAAATCTTTAGTTTTTTTGAGATTGTTGTTGAGGACATTTTTCCATAACAAGTTATTAATAAAAATACTCTTGCTTGAACACGATTTAATTTAATTTCCGAAATTAAATCGTGTTCAAGTTTAGAAGAATTCATCATAGTTAAAACAAATCATCATAAAATAAAATATAATCTATTAAGTTATTTTTTGACTAATAATTTTTTTGAAATTTTGAGAGAAAAACCCATAGCAATGAAATGAGTAATTACCCCTAAAATAGCTCCAGAAATCATATTATCTAAAATAATCCAAGTGAGAATAAATACAACAAGTGACGGAACAGTGATTATTGTTGCAATAACAGTTCCTTTCAAGAAAATTTCTTGTTTTGTGAGTGGTAGAGGTTTTTCATCATGAGGCAATAATCACATTTTGAAAAAACGTAATAAAAATTAAATATGTTTTGAGTTCTGGGTTTTGAATAAAAGAATGACGGTTAATGGTGAAAAGAATACAAAATGTCAAGCTCATAATTTTAAAAAATTTAGATATGTGTCTAGGCAAGAAAAACTTCGATACTCGGTAATAATACCAAAGATACTTTATATTTGGTAAACTCGAATTTTTACTGTTTGGCAAGTTATAAAGGAACATACTCTAATGAACAGTCATTAAATTTTGTTATACCAATTATCATAATTTTATTTTTAGGGATAATTTACATTATGACTCAAAGAACTGAATCAGGTTTTGTGAGTTTTATCTTAATAGGGATCGCTGCATTAACAATGTTTTATTGGGTCAGAGTCATTAAAAAACTGACTAAAGATAAAAAACCATCATATACTCAAGCAAGAGAGCAAGAAACTAAGAATTGGGTTTATGATCTGATTAAAGGTAATAATGAGTTTGTATTTGTTGCAGAGGTGCCAGGCCCAGAGGATAAAATTACCGTCAGATTAATTGAAGGGATTTTATACATTCGAGGTACTGCTGGTTTTTCAAAAGAAATTCCAATTGAAGGAGCAAATGAAATGCAAATATTTGATTTCAAATATAGAAATGGTGTTTTAACACTTAGAATAAAATAATTATAGACTTTTTGCTAATTCTAATTTTTGAGGAAGATATTTATCAGTAATATTAGTAAGACCATATTTTGAGAATGCCTCTAATTCTGCTTTTCGTTTTATTCGCAAAAATACATCTAATTCTTTTTTCCATATTCCATCCTGATATCGAGGATCTTTTTGAAGATCATAACATCTCTTAATATCAGAATCAGTCATTGGGATAGTAGGTAGTTTATATTTTTCAATGTCAGTAGCCCAGACTCCAACCCATTTGGCATCAGGCACAGTTAATTCTCGTAAGTGAGCAGCATTTGCAGAGCCAGATTTTATTACCATTGCAATATGTTCCCCATATACATCACCATCTGTAAGGACGATGACGGGTAACTTCATCTCATCGTGTAATCTTTTTAAAAGTGTCCTAGTTGAACGAGGAGCTTGTCCGCCAGTATTGATAATTATTGATTTAAATTTTTTGTCTATTTGTTCTTCCACAAATCTGGTAAAAAGACCACCTTTTTCGATTGCGATAACCATTTCTGCACTAGTATCAACTAGTTCGGCAGTAGTCAAGCTAGGACCAATTGAATATCCATCAGGGTGATTAGATAGATTCATCGATTTTCCTTCATATCCAGGAATAGTATATTCAATATTCAAATCACCAAAAATAGAGCTTCGTTCTTCGGGAAATATATGAAAGTCTTCCCTAGGTTTAGAGGTTACAGCTTCTAGATCAACAATAATATTATCAGATTCAGATTGATCGTCAAATTCTATAGCAAATGCTTGAGAAGAGTAATAAACATCTCTTAAAGTAGATGATTTTTTCTCTTGAGTTAATCTGTTAGCAAAAAATGCTAACCACATAAGTTGTGTAAAAGATCGAAGTTGTGATGAGTTTTTTGCACTACGTAATGCAGAGTTATTACCTAGGATATATTGCCTTAGTTTTTTATCATAAACTATGTTACTAACAGACCTGCTAGGTATTGAGAATTTAGGAAATTGTCCATTGTCTAAATCATCATATATTTTTGCACCATGTGTTTTTAGCATCTCGAGAATATTCTTTTGTTTTTCTTTTGTTTTTTTACTGAGTTCTTTTGATTTATTAGTTTTCAATTTGATCTACCTTACCTATTTCTTTTTTTGATTCAACTTTTACTTCTTCTTCTAATATTTTTTTATAATTAGGTTCTTTTTTCTTCCCTGCCAGCTCAGTACAAAATTCAGCAATTAATGGGATATATTTTGCATAAAGATTAGCTCTCTTTTTTGCCATTTCAGCTTGTCCTCTTTTGGACATGTATGCCGCCAATTTTCGTGACAAGTATTGTAACGCTAATCTTAGCTCCCGTTCTATTTCTTGTCTATCCGCAACATTTTCTTTTCCTGCCGTTTTATATGGAATCCTAGTGGAACAAATATGAGATACAACAATAAATGGAGGCTCACCTTTAATTTTATATCGTCCCCAATCAGTGTCATTAACAACTTTAAGAACCACATCACTACCCTCATCATAGAGTAGTGGTATTCTATTAGCATACCTAAAAACACGAGGTCCACCAGGTTTAATGTCCCCACCATAAGCAATTCCCATTTCGATTATGAAAGGAAACCCAGAATAAGCTGAAGCAGGGCGTTGAACTACTGCGGTAAAATCAGGATTGAAGAATTTTTTAATTCCTTTTTCCAATGGTTCTTCTCCTAATGGTGCAAGACAACTTGAATCAGGCGACAAAAAATCTTCAAATTTTTGAAGGGAATCACTAAGCTGAACTAATTCTTGATTTGTCATAGCACCCATTCGTTTTTCAGGTTTAAATCCTGCAAATTCTGCAAATTTAATTGCTGTAGTAGGACCAACACGTTGAAATCTTTTTGTTAGAAATGTAGAAAGAGGTTCGCCTTGAACAGTATTAGTTAATTGCTTGTAATATTGACTTTCTGGATTCATGTCAATCGATTTAGATTGAGAGTCACCAAAATCCCAATAAAATAATTTCTTGTTAGTCATGTCAATATCTTCAATTTTAATTTTGTTTAACTTTTCAAAATCCATTTTTAGAAAAGACATCAAAGAAATAACTACTCGAACTTGTCTCGAAAGAGTTTTCCATTTTTTCTTTGCTTTTTCCATGATTGTGGTAAAACTAAGGTTTTGTTTTGACAGTCCTAAATCTTTTCTAACTTTTTCAATCATTGCATCATCTATTATGGGGATTTCAAACTGAGATTCAACGATCATTCTACGAATACGCTCAACATCAATACCATGTGGATGGGGTCTAATTA
>JBMYWJ010000015.1:11032-11301 GCA_049607285.1 Candidatus Nitrosopumilus sp. | reverse complement strand
TCAGTCAATATTTTGTTTTTGTAACTTTTGATTTAGCAAAATCATTGATCGTAAATCATTAGATTTTTTTCTTCTAATAATGAATGTAAATTGTGTACTGAACGATATACATCTGATTCTTTTTTAGCACCTGTACATACCAATTTCCCTGATGCAAATAATAATATTACCGTTTTTGGATCAAGCATTCTATGAATAAGTCCTGGAAATTGCTCTGGTTCATACATGCTTCTGGGTAATGTTCTTGCTGCTTTTTCTAAATGAATTTT
>JBMYWJ010000015.1:0-11022 GCA_049607285.1 Candidatus Nitrosopumilus sp. | reverse complement strand
GGTGTTTTACTTAACCAAGTTTCTTTAATATCTTCCCTACTTATTTTTAATTTATTTGTATCAATTGGCGTTACAAATATTGGTGTAGAGAAGATATTAATCCTCATCTTTTTTTATTTTTATTTTTCCTTTTCTCAATTTTTGAACTACTGTGTTCACTGCTTTGATTGCCATGTCTTCAGATTTAGCACCTGTACATACCATTTTTCCTGTTCTAAAAATCAAAGTTGCAGTTCTTGGAGTGCTTAATCTAAAAACAAGACCAGGGAATTGCTCAGGATGATATTCTGTATCCGGAAATTTTTCTGTAATTTCATTTAAATCAATTTTCTGATCAACTGATGCAGATGCAACTACATTTTCAACACTAACAATGGGCTTTGTTTGTGGCATAACGAGTGACTTTAAATAGTTCCTTTATATATACTAGTAAGATTTTTTTAAAATTTGTTCATCTAGTGATGTCCGATCCACTGATATCGATATTCCTCATCAATGATATCTAAAACAATATTTTTGTTTTTGATTTTTGTTTTGGGTAAATTAACGTCAAAAAAACCAAGTTGCCCTTTCCAAGGAATTGGAATTTTAAATGGTTTTGAATTCTTTAACATAAATCCAAACATTTTATCTTGAAAATTTTTTCCTGCATAATGAAAGTGTTTATCATCTTTAACTTCTTTTTTTGAGTTATATTTTTTAACATCATATAGTTCGGTTTTTCCAACAATTGCACCTGTTACAAATTTTTTATTAATTTTTAATCTGTTAATATCGTCTGTTCTGATTTTCAGTGGAGCATGAATCAGAAACTCCCCTCGAAAGTTTGTATCCCATTTTCGTAATTCAATCGTTTTTTTGCCCGAAATAATAAGATCAGCATATGGTTGAGAAATTGAAAGACATTTCAAGATTTTATTCTCTGGCTATCTGAATATATTCGCCAGGATTTTTTCCTTGTCCTCCAGGTAGATTAGTAATTCCACCATTCAAGCTTTCTGTAACAATACCTTTACTTGTAAGAATTTTGGTAGCCATAAGTGATGTGTTTCCAGCCATACAAATTAACAATGATTTACCTTTAATTCCTTCTAGTTCTTTGTTTAACTCATCTGGGATTTCTTGTGTAGTTAGTAACTTTCCAATTGTACTTGCTTTAGGAATTGTAATTTTTTCTTTGTCTACCCCTAAAGCCTTTGCAATTATCTCAATTCCTTCTTCTTTTGGAGTGTATTGAGTATGAACCCAGACTATTTTGTCATAATCTTGGACACTTGATGTTGCATCTTCCAAGGAAACTTGTATACGTTGGTTGTTTGATATGGTTTCAAGATTTTTTCTATATTTTTCAATTCCATCAGCAACCACAACTAAGAATTTTCCACTATCTCCATTACTTAGCATTTGTAAAATTGTGTATAATGCAAGAGCTGTACTTTCACCAATGTTGTGACCTTTATCTACAAAGAATTTCAACAAATATTTTGCCTGCTCAAAATCAGTTTCATGTTCTGCAGCGTATGCACCTGGATTGTATAACTTTAGTCCATCTGCTTTAGCTTTGGTCCTAATTCCTGCCACATCTTGACCTGCAGGTGGAAACACTACATGGATTGCCTTCTTTCCGTACTTTTCATTCATGTACTTACTTAATCCACCAGAAGTTCCACCAGTTCCAAAGGTACAAAGTAATCTATAATCTTCTAACGAATCTCCATTTTCTTTGAGCTGTTGATCAATTTCTACTGCCGTGATTGTTCTATGAGCCTCAATGTTTAGTTCATTGTCATATTGTTCTGGACAGAAACAACCATATATTTTTGAAATTAATTTTGCTAAATTAATAATGTCTTGCGCAGCCAATAATTTTTCAACTTCAGAAATTGAATCATCAAATTTAACAGGATCAAAACCTAGCTCAGTTAACTGTGAGCGAATATTTGCCGCTGTTGCTTTTGCAGCTAATGCATCAACATCAGCATCTTTCATTCCTGGAGCAGGACAAATATCCATATCCAAATCCATGATCTGGATATTCTCATCTCTTAATTCTTTAAACACTCCTTCCTGTAATTTTCTTGAAACAAGTGAAATGACAGTTAATCCAAGTTTTGACATTTGACCAAGTGCAATTCCAAAATTGCCTGATGTCGCTTCAATTATTGTTTGTCCATTTTTCAGTTTTCCGGTTTTAATAGCGTCATGCATTATGTGAATTGCAGGTCTGACTTTGATTGAACCCGAAACTAAATTTGCATCAAATTTTCCATAAATCGTCAAGTTCTCATTTGAAATGTCAAATTTGTAAAGACTCTTTGCACATTCTTTTAGATCATTTGTAAGATTAACTAGAGGTGTCGCGTTTACGATTTTATCCCCTTCTAAGTGTGGTATTTTATTCCAAATTTCCTGTTCAAATTTCTCAAGAAGGATATTGTCAACATTAATTTCAGACATATTTTCTCTCTAGATAAAGTCAATTATTTGCTCATATAAAATATCCTGATTGAATTTCTGATAATCTATCCTTCTAGGATACTCATTACTTTGGTTGGAATATCGTTTAATCGACTAACTGCCATTGTTTTCTCATAACCTAAATGTCTGAGATTGTTTGCTATTGTTGTTGCTCTAAGCGTATTTGGGCCCAATCCTAAGGCTACAATGTTGATTCCTAGCCCTTTCAGTGATTTAATCCTATTTCTAACTGCATCCGTATCTGATGGCTCACCATCAGTCAAAGTCAAGAAAATATTTGGTCTTTTTGCCTGTAGAACTGGAAACATTTTGTCATATACTTCAGCAAGTGGTGTGGAACCATTTGCTACAACCTGTGCAAGTCTTTTTGCACTAACATTATTCCACTTTATGTTGTCTGGTTTTATCGACCAACAGACTACCATTCTATTTTGAGTACTAAATGCATAAACTGCAAACTTTACTTTAAGAAATGATAAAACCTCACAAAGAGATAGTGTTGCCTTTTTGTATTCCAAAGCGTCTGACGCAATACTGGAGGAATGATCTAATAAAATTACAATCTTTGTTTTAATTGATTTTTTTACATCTGTAAAAAATGGTTCATGTCCTTCAATATAGTTTTCTTCATCAAATTCATCACCAGAACGAAGATGTTGTTCTTTCCATCCTGATTTCCATTCTTTGAATTTGGTTTTTAATCCATTAATTAGACTCAAATCATAGATTGTTGTTTCATCAACGTTTTTGGTAGTTGGCGTCTGAATGCCAATTGGTTCAGATGACAGTCCTTTATTTTTTGTTTTTTTATTCTCATCTAGTAATACTTTGTATTCATCGTAAACATTATCTCCTCTCAAAACTGTATCAGTATCTCCAACATCAAAATCCCCTTTCCTATTTTTAGAAACTATTTTGAGTATTCGTAGTAATTCTTCTTCTGTCAATGCCATCCCAGCTTTCATGAAAGGTAGTGAGACAGGAATTGTTAGAAGTGAATCAATATCTAAAATTTTAACAATTTCACTTACATGTTTTTCAAGCCATTCTGTATCTTGTTTTTCCTCAATTGCTTTATTGACAATTTTTTTCCCTAGTATTGTTGCTTTTTTGATTCTCTCAAAATGACTAGATTGAATTTCGCCTTTGATTGCTCCAAACATAAAATACTGATAAAATGCCTCTACAATCCTTGCTTTGCCATATACAGTATGAAGCTGAGGCCTAGAAACAAGCATGTAAGCGTAATTGAAGATAATTTCATCATCCATTCCCTTCCAAATTTCTCTTCCTAACTGTTCGACCCTTTGCGTTTCCATTGTATTGAGAATAAATCCAAACGCATGGTCGTTACTAAGAATTTTCTTACAATATTTTACTCTCATTGCTTCGTACCACAAAGAGGTTCTGAATTGTCTATATTTTTGAAAATCATTCCCGATTCTTTTTTCTAGTGGAGTTAAGATTACTTTGTTTTCTTTTAGTCTGGTTTTTGTTTCAACTTTGTCTGAAATCTCTACAATCATTTTATCTTTTTCAGACCATCTTCTAACAAGAAATGTTGCAATTTCTATTAAAGAATCGTTTTGGAGCTGAATTGATTGCATTTAGCTTCCAAACATTGACGTAATGATGTCACTTACTTTTTGATATTCTACATTTCCCCACTGTGTATACACATTTCCAAACACAAAAACTGCTGCCTCTTTTGCAGACATTCCTTTATCTAACAGTTTTCCAAATGCAATTGTTTCCCTTAAGCTTGGAGAATAAAATAATTCTTCTACAGCCGCTGCTTGTCTTAGAGTATTTGCAAGTTTGATTGCATGTGCAATTTCTGATTCATGTCCAGAAACATGTTTTTTTACAATTTCTATTTCAACATCTTCAGGTGGATATTCTAATCTGATTCTAACTGGGAATCTGCTTAACAATTGTGGTGGCAACTCTTTTGTTCCACTATGAGTTAATGGATTGATTGTGGCTACTACAAACCAATTTTCTTTTGCAGTTACTACTTCTCCTGTTGATTCTTTTAATACAATTTGTCGTCTATCGTCTAACGCTTCATCAAGTCTAAGCAAAACATCAGCTTCTGCAGAATTGATTTCATCAAGATACAACATGTCTCCATCTCTCATTGATTTTGTTAAGAGTCCTTCATCAAAACTAACAGTTCCGTTATTGAGAGTTTTTGTTCCAATGAGATGACTTTCTCTGGTTCTAAGACTAAAATTTATAGATTTTAGATTAACATCCTTGTTTTTGACAAATTCTCGTACTAATGAAGTCTTTCCTGTTCCTTTGGGACCAATAATAAGCACAAAAAGATTTGTTTCATACGCCTTATTGAGAATCTCAATAGAATTATTCCAATCAAGATATGATGCTTCCTCCAAAGTATGTTTTCATTAATTTCAACAATATTTAATATTAGATCTTATTTGCCAAATGTTTCTACTTTTTCAAAAGCAGTATCCATTCTTTGATGAAGCGCCTTGTTCCACTCATCAAAACCAGAAGGATTTTTTGGATAATCATTGTAGTGCTCTACTAACCATTGATTTTCTTTTGATGTAAATCTAAGACCATCTGCAACAGTTTTGTTCAGTGCACCTCTAATTATCATTCCAAGTTTTCCTAATCCTGAAAAATCTGGATGTTCACCTTTACTGATTGACTCAACATCAAGATTTCCCAAAAAGTGTTTCATACCGTAACTGATCTGTTCATTTGTCATTTGTTGTACTAGTCTTCTGAATAATTCAAGTCCTGCTGTCTTGTATCCATACTCTTTAATGAAATCAAGATTGTATTGCCAAAGACCTATCTCTGAAACATCATTTGCTTCAATTGCTTGAGCAACATTATTTCCTAGAATTGTTCCTGCAATTAATGCTGGTCCAATCCCACCTGCATCAATTGGTTTTGGCATCCAAGCTGAGTCTCCAACTAACATATAGCCCCCCGATACCATACAATCATTTTGTCTTCTTACTGATACTTGAAAAATTCCAGAGTTATTGTTAATGTCTTCAGGATCTTCAGAGAGTTTTGGATTTTTGATTGCTATGTTTCTTTCTAGATATTCTTTCATCAATGATTCAACATTATCTTTTTTACCCAAGCGTTGATTTCTTCTTTCTAAGAGTGATTTTTCAACACCTAATCCAATGTTTACTTTGTTTTCAGCTTTTGGAAATACCCAACCATATCCACCTGGTGCAATGTCTTGGTCTAGATGAATAATACAATAATTTGAATCAAACTCTGTAAGATCTTTTTGTCCTGGTTCAAAATACATAATATATCTGCCAGTTGATTCCAAGTCACGTCTATCAATTCTTTTCTCAACTTTGGTGGAGTTTTTGAGTCCGTTTCTTAACATGGATGTGACTCCTGTTGCATCAATTACAATTTTGGCTGTCTTCTTGAATGGTTGTTTTGTTTTATTATCTATTCCCTGAACACCTACTGCTTGTTGGCCTTCGTAAATTAATCCAGTCAAGTTGATCTCATAAACAAATTCAATTCCTATTTTTTTACATCTTTCATTTTGGATTTCTGGAAGCTTCTGACGATTCAACATGTATCCGTCACCATCAAACGGTATTGCTGTCTCTTTGTCTGGAGAAAATGCCATGACACCTTTTACTTCATGTTCAATTTCTGGTTTGGTCCATTCCACTTTGATTCTACGTGACATGAAATCAACTGCTTCTTTGGAACATGCATCTCCACATACCCAACCTGCTAATGATTTTCTGCCAGGCAGAAATTCTGGATTTCTATCTGCCACCAAAATCTTGAGATTTTGATTAGAATAATGAGCAATAGCTTGTGCTGTGATTGTACCTGCAAGACCTCCACCAGCAACTATAACGTCATAATCTGCCACGACAATCAGGTCCGTTAATCGGTATTTAAAATAATACCTGTAACTAATACGGTTTTTTTTCGTATTTATTGATTCAAAATGGGGTCGGTTCGTCGCGGCGTCTTCAAAGCTTTCGCTCAGACTGGAGCGGCTATTATTTCCTCATTCCCAAATTGAACTGTTCTCTAATTACTATTTAATCTAGTTGGCAATTTGAAAAATCTTTGTAAATGCTTTAACGGTATCTTTTTTGTTGTATATTGGTGTGTGAATTCTTATTTTTATTGTATCTTGTTCTCTAATTACTAATCTACCTCTGACTAATTCTTGTTTGTCTAAACGGAGGTGAAATCTAGAATCTATTGTTCTTTCTTCAATTTGTTTGATTAATTTATTGATTTGTTCATTTGACATTAGTTCAAGAAGTTTTTTCATAAAAACCATAGCATGTTTTTTTACAATTTTTGCATTTAACAAAATTATTGGATTCTCAAAATGACCTGTAGTTTCTTGTAATGTAAAATCTTCTTTTTTCAAATTTAGTAATTCTTCAAAAGACTGGAATATTTTTGAAACATCTTCTGTTGCATGAACTATTATATCAATTGTAATCTCTATCTTGTTTGTCATTATTGTAAAGGCATAACTGTGATTGTTATGCTTCGAGTAATACTGTTTCTTTTTCTGCAGTTCTGATGAGTTTAACTTTCTCAAGACCTACATGTCTTACTCTAATGACTTTTTTGAATGCTGCCATGATATCAGAATTAATTTTGCTATAACAAGTAGCCTGAACAAATTGTTCAATAGTCATTTCTGGCACTGTCTTGTTAATTACATCTCTCGCAATTAATCTAAGTGCATGTTTTCTGGATGTGTTTAATTGTCTATGAGTTAGAGCTATTACTTTGATTCTAAAAATATACCCATCTTTTGTTTTGATGTCAATAATGAAATTAATTTTTGACGAACCACGTCTAACCAAACTGCGCAAAAATTCTTTTGAATACTCAAATCTTTTAAAAATTGTAGTTGCTTTATCGCCATCTACTTTGTTTATCTGAAAATAAATTTTGTATTGATGTTGTGAAGGATCTCCTTTTAGGATATCATAAAGTGTCACTTCTAAAACTCTACCTGATGCATTTTCATCATCTGTAATTGGAACGTAGGCTATTGGAACATTATTAAACGATTCTGGGGCATTAACTGTAACCCATCGTTTCTCTCTCCACTTGTCTTTTACTCGACCTTTTCTACGTGCCAATTATTATCGACCTTTAAATCCAAAATATAAGGGTATGTTACTAGATCTCTTTTTGATTTCCCATGTATCTTTGTAAAACTTTAGGAATTCTTATGTGTCCATCTTTTGTTTGATGGTTTTCCATAATTGCCACTAAAACTCTGGTGGTAGCAATTAAGGTACTATTTAGAGTATGCAAATATTGTGTGTCTTCATTTGTTTTCTCTCTAAATCTTATCTTTAGTCGTCTGGCTTGATAGTCCAAACAATTTGAACAAGAAACAATTTCTCTATATGCATTTTGTCCTGCCATCCATGCTTCAATATCATACGTTTTTGCAGAGACTTTTCCCATATCTCCTGTTGATAATAGCATCACTCTGTGAGGAATTTCTAACTTTTGATAAAATTCTTCAGTAATAGATAACATTCTTTCATGTTCTTTCCACGAATCTTCTGGTTTTGAAAATACAAATTGTTCAATTTTATCAAATTGATGTACTCTGAAAATTCCTTTTTGATCTCTTCCATGTGCACCTGCCTCTTTCCTAAAGCATGGACTAATACCTGCATATCTTATGGGTAACTCTTCTCCTTCAATGATCTCTCTTGAATGCATTGCTGCCATTGCGTGTTCTGAAGTTCCAATCATGTACAGATCTTCATCTTCAATCTTGTAAATGACTTCTTCAAAATCCTCTGCAATTACAGCTCCTTCCATTGATTTTCGATTAATCATATCTGGAGGTTGAACAAGCACGTATTCTTTTTTTGAAAGAAAGTCTAATCCATAATGAATTAATGACTGATTTAATCGTACTAGATCGTTTTTTAGATAATAGAACCTTGCTCCAGATACCTTCGCTGCTCTTTCCAAGTCTACTAAATCTAGATTTTCAGAAATATTGATATGATCATTTATTTGAAAATCAAAACTTGGAATGTTTCCCCACTTTCGCATTTCTTTATTGACACTTTCGTCTGCTCCAATTGGAACTGATTCATGGATTAAATTTGGAATTGTAAATGCCAATCTAAAATAAGCACTCTTAATCTTTTTCTGCTCTAATTCTAATTCTGAAAGTTTTGACGATGCCTCTTTCATCTCAGTTAAAACTTCTGATATGTCCTCTTTGACCTTCTTTTTTTGTGCAATTTTATCACCTACTTGGTTTTTCTTCCTTCTTAATTCATCTGTTTTAATTATTAATTCACGTCTTTTTTGATCTGATTCTATTAATGCATCTAGATCAAAATCTACAAATCGTGCTTTTAACATATCTCTAATGATCTGTGGGTTTTCTTTGATTATCTTTGGATCTAGCATTATTCTATCACCTTTAATGAAACCTGAACATGTTCTAATACTTCATCAATAGTTCCAATTAATTGTCTCATGTTGTTTCTACTTTCAAAATTAAAAATTAGTCTATTATCAACATTCTCAACAAAAAGACTTAATCCTTTTGGAAAATTTACATTATCTGGTTCTAGTGCTTTTCTAACCGTGTTGGCCTTTTCTTTTGATAAATTATTTAGAATTATCTGAACTTGACACATTAATGACATTTACTTCTAAATAATTAAGAAATTCATCTAATTTGTCTTTAGTTATTTTCGCTCCTGCAGCCGCGTCATGACCTCCTCCAACACCATCCAATTTTTCTGCCCCATCTCTCATTAAATTACTAAGATTAATGTCTGATTTACAACCAAATGATTTTCTTGATGAAAATTTAATTGTATTCTCTTCACCTTTCGTTCTCAAAATAACAATTTTCCCAGCATTCTTTGGAGATCCTGCAATTAATGATGAAATAGTACCTGTCATTGTTTCTGGTACAATGTCTTCTCCATTTACCATTATGCAAGTTTTACTTTCTGAAGTTCTCCATCGTTCATTTGATAAAATACTCATGTATTCTCTAATCATTTTTCGATAGTCAGTTAGAATAGTTTCCCCTTCTCTTAGGATTTTATTTCTATCTCCCATACAAACTGCCATTCCTACTCCTGAACGATTGATTCTTCCGCATGAATTAAGCATAGTTGAAAACTCCCTACCATCTCGTAAAAAACTTTGTTTGTCTTCTCTAGGAAATGTATATGTATATCCAATTAATTCCGACATTATTTCTGTAGCATTTTTTCCAGATGTAAATTTAGTAATTGATTCAATTACTTGTCTTTTCTCTTCTTCATTCAACTCTGCTGGTACTCTCCACCTTCCTCCATCTTTTAGCTGTATTCCTGATGAATTCAGAAGAGATAGGCAAGTGTCTCTATTCCATGTTAATCCCTCAATAAATGGCTGTGAAGTAAATGCCAGTGCATCAGGAAGGGGCCTGGTTTCTCTTCCCACTAATAATAAATCTAAATCGATGTCTACTAAACCCAATGTTTTAGCAGTTTCAGCAATTTGAAAATTTGTACCTGTAAATGATTTTCTTTCTCCTTGATCTTGTCTATCTCCCAATGCTGAAACTACCGCAATAGCAGACAAATCTGAATTTTTCTCATCAAGTGCCATTGATGCGACATATGCCATTCCACCTGCACAAATTTCTACTCCTCCATCAATTCCATATCTCCAAGCGTTAATGACATTTTGATTATCCAATTCTTCCTCTGGGATCTGATGATGATCTAAAACAATCCAATTATCATTCAAAGTCTCATCTAGATTTTTTGCAAAACCTCCCCCTAGATCTGTTACTATGTGGAAATCTCTAGAATCATTTTTGAAAGACTCTACTATATTTTTGCTAAATTCTTTTGACGTTCTAACCGTACACTTGGCCCCAGCTCTGATTAGAGCTTTTGTAATAATACTTCCAGATGTAAGTCCATCACAATCAATATGTGTTGTTACAAAAATTGATTTTTTTGATTTTATACAATCTGAAATTTTATCTTTAAAATAGGAAAGTGACTCATCTAATGCTCTTGTCATCACTCTAACTGAGCGACCACGGATTTATATTTCCAGGTCTTTGGTATTCTTTCAATTTTTTTGTAGTATACTGACAACCTGTGAACTTTGGCTTCGATTAATTCCAAAGATCTGACATTTCTTCTATCTCCTTTGTTTGCTTTCAAATGTTTTTGAAGACCTACTGCTTTTTTGACAATATTTTCCAAGTCTTCAGGCATCTCTGCTTTTAAATCATTTTCCTCTAGAACTTGACCAATACTTTTTTTGGTAATGGGTTTGATTAGTGGAATTGAGTGTTGATCTCTGAGTTTAATTCCAATTTGACTAGGTGTTAGACCTTCCTTGGAATATTTTATCACTAATTCTTCAATTTCTCCAGGACTTTGCGTAATCCAAGAGGGCGCACGCAAGGTAGCCGGTCTTATAGAATGTGATTTTCCGTGTCTGTGTGTATGCATTCGTCCCATGGTTTAATTCACTAAAGAA
>JBMYWJ010000014.1:0-11688 GCA_049607285.1 Candidatus Nitrosopumilus sp. | reverse complement strand
GCCTTGTGATTTTACAAATACCCAAATTTTTTTGGTCATTTCACTTGGTGCAATTGGTTTGTTTCCAAACACTTGTTCTACGGTTTCCGTACGACCTGAAAAACTAATTGCATATCCACCAAATGCAGGTTTTTTTGTTTTTGATTTAGTAGCCTTCTTTTTTGGTGCAATCCTCTTTTTTGTTGCAGTTTTCTTTTTTGGTGCAACTTTCTTTTTTGTTGTAGATTTCTTTTTTACTGCCAATTTCTTGTAGACTTATTTTAAATTAAGTATAATAACTTACACCTTAACATAGTGTAAAACTAGATGATTTTGGAGTCTTTATAGATTTAAGGCGAATATTAGGTGAATTTGAAATTTTTTTAAAACCTGGGCCTTGAACTAAAGATATAGCATCTTTTCCTCCAATTAAAAATGGAGACAAGGTAATAATTAATTCATCAAAAAGACTTTGTTTAATAAATTCCCAATTAATGGTACCGCCACCCTCTACAAGAATTGTCTGTAGATTTCTAGTAAAAAGTTTTTTCAATAGTAATTTAATATTCACTGAATTTGTTCCTATAACAATTACTTCTACTGGAAATTTATATAATTTTTTTAGATTTGCTTTGGTGATTTTTTTTGATGTAACAATAATGGTTGGAATATTATTGCTTGTTTGAAGTATTTTTGATTTATTAGATATCCTACCAGTAGAATCTAGAATAATTCTTATTGGATTTTTTCCTTTAGCAAAGCGTACGTTTAACATTGGATCATCTCGCAGAACAGTATTTTTACCAACAAGAATTGCATCTACTTTTGATCTTAATTTATGAAGTCGTACAATATCGGGTGTAGAAGAAAATTTAGAATCTCCTGTCCTCGTGGCAATCTTTCCGTCAATAGAGATAGCAGCACTAATAATTACATAAGGTTTAGAATTTACCATGAACAATTTTCCCTCCGATCATCATTACTCTAATTGCAGATTCTGATGCTCTATGAACAATTGATGCATGTGGATTATGCATGGGTTCCAAATCTAAAGCATGTTTATCAAGAAAAATACAATCCGCAATTTTTCCAGTTTCTATAACTCCAATGTTTTTGTTCAAAATCTTTCCGCCATTGACAGTAGCCATTTTTAGAATTTCTTTAGGATCCAATCTTTTTTTATGAAGCCCCATTGTTGCTTTCCAAATGAAATCCATTTCTCTGAACATGTCAGGTGAATTTATCATGATATTGTCAGTTCCTAAGGCCAAAGTACATCCAGTTTTTTGCATCAATTCAATATCGGGAATTCCCTCAGCTAAAGCAGAATTAGCTCGTGGACAAATTACAATCCCTCTAGTTTTCTTTGCAGCAGCTTGAAGGTCATCTTTTGAAGCATGAGTCATATGAACTAAAAAATGGGGTTTAAGAGACAAAGCACGATTTGTTTCGGATAGTCCAGTAATCTTTTTTGATTTTGAAGTACTTTGTTTTGTTTCAGATGAATGTATAGCCCTCAGTTTTTGTGTTTTAGAATAGTAATTTAGAACAGATGTACTGTTCTCATTTGCACCACTAATTCCAAGTCCATCACACTGTTTGAGAAGTTCTATTGTATCTTTTAGTTTATTTCTAGGAAAAGAAATATTTTTTATAATTTCATTTGATTTTTGATAAAATTCAATTCTTCCCAAAATAATTGCACGCAAAGGAACATCAGATAATATTTTTTTAAGCAAAACAACTCCATCTAATCCACCTTCTCTAAAATCAACAAATGTAGTTATTCCTTTTCTCAACATTGAATGACACGTATTTGTCATAAAATTTACCAGATTTGTTTGAGAAGTATTTTTTAAAATTTTAGATTTAATTCCAAATACGGGGTGAATGCGTTTATCAACAGAACTATTAATCGTCACATCCTTTCCAATTGAATCTCCTATGTGTGTATGAGCGTTAATGAATCCAGGTATTGCTAAAAGACCTTCTCCATCTATGGATTCATTTTTAGTGTTTGATTGAACTTTTGATTGAATTTTTTTGAATATTTGATTTTGAATTTCGATATTTGTTCTTAGAACAAAATCTAATTCTTTACCTAATAACACACTGACATTCTTGATTAACATAATAATTCATAAACTTCAGGTTTTTCTTTTCCTGAATCTCGAATTTCTCTTATAGTATCAAGAGATTTTGTTGCTAGTTTTACCGCTTCTCGAGCCTTAAACGCATTACCAATACCACAATTAAGGGAAATTTTTTCATCATTTTTAATTAAATCTATAAAAGTTTGAATCGAATTCTTTGCATCATCACTTGCGATTATCATAAAGTTATCACCACCCATAAAAAATGTAAGGGATTTTCTTTCTAGGAAAAATTTTGACATCTTTGAATATAATCCAAAAATTATTGACGAGATTTCATAAGGCGAATTAGTTTTTCCTTTTGAAGTGAGATCGTCTACATCTAAATGCATAATTGAAACTGACAAATCAGATTTACCATTAACAAAACCAAAAATATTATGTTCTTTATTTAATATGATTTTATTTTTCTTTCCTTCATATGCTTTTAGGTTTGCATCAAAAGGAGTTTGACCATAACCAATTGACATGGTTAATCGAACATCAAACAATCTTTCAAGTTTTTTTTGAATTTGAATATGATCCTCTAATTCAAGTCCATTTGAAACTACAAAAAATTCATCTGATCGATTAAGAAACACTAGGCAATTTTTTTCAGAAAATAATCTCTGCACCTCTTTGTAAAGTGATGCTTGAAGAATTTGTAATTCATGTTCTCTGTCACTTCCTAACGTTAATGTCCAAGAACCATATCCACTAATCTTTAAGATACTAAGTTGGATCATTTTTGGATCCTCTTCAATTCTTTGCTGATTTTATCCATTGCCTCTATGGCACGTTCTGCAACAGGTCTTATTCTTGCATATGCTTGTCTTTCTTGCATTCCAGGACCAGATATACCTAGAGAAACAGGTTTTTGATATTTTATAGAAATTTCAGTGAGAGATTTTGCAGTAGAATGAGAAATGATCTCATCATGTTTTGTTTGTCCTTTAATTATTGCACCCAAAGTAACTACTCCATCAATATTTTTCTTCTTCAATAACGCATCTACAATAATAGGCATGTCATACGCACCAGGAACATTACAGATATGAATTATTTTTAGTTTCAAGAAAACTGCTTTTTCTTTAGCTACAGAAAGCATTCTAGATGTCACTTCCTCATTAAATTCTGAAACCACTATAGCAATATTCAAAACTAATGCACCTTAGCGTATTCTAAAAGTTCTTTTCCATCTATTAATGGAATTCCATTTTGTTTTGCAAACTTTTCTGCTTTATCTACAGATAAAGCAGCATATGTTTCAGCATCCATCATTTCACAAATTGCAGTAACTGGAATTAAGCCAGCAGTTTGAGCTAGATATACAGACATTTCAGTATGTCCTTGACGTGTAGACAACAATCCTTTTGATGCTATCAATAATGGAACGTGTCCAGGAGTTTTAAAAGATGATGAGAATTTTTTCTGTTTGTTTTCGATATTGAAAATATTTGCCATTTCTTTAATGGTTAACGCTCGATCTTTATCAGTTATTCCGGTATAAGTTTGATAATGATTTACTGACAATGAAAAAGTTGGATGATCACCATATGGAGCTAAACCCATAATCATTTCTTTATTTGAAATTTCAGAACTAGATAGAATTTCATGCATGTATTTTAATTCAAGAGACATTGCAAAATTATAATCTATTGCAATACATAACAATCCCCCTGCGTGTTGGCGCATACGTGCAACATGTTCTGGTGTAACAAATTCTGCTGCAACTACCATATCAATCTCATTTTCTCTCCCAGCTGAATCAAACAGTAACACAAACTCTCCATGTTTAAGAGACTGTAAGGCAGATTCAAGTGACATACACAAAAATCCATTGCAATCTAATTATAAAGCTTACTAAAAAATTGGTAATTACTATTAAAATAGTAAATGGTTGATCCTATTTTAGAATGTATTTGCCAAGAATGTCAGTTTCAATATTAATTTTGTCACCTACTTTTTTAGTATGGAAATTTGTGACTTCAATTGTATGAGGTATTAATGAGACAGATGAAAGTGTGTTTTTGATGTCAACAACAGTTAAACTGATTCCATCTACGGCAATAGAGCCTTTTTTGACTATGTATTTTGATAATTTTTTTGGAACTTCAAACCAAACAGATACTTCTTTTGGTTTTTTTTGGATTTTTTTAATTACTCCTACTCCGTCAACATGACCTAAAACAAAATGACCTTCTAGTCTCTCTCCAGCCTTTAAACTTCGTTCGATATTAACAACTCCACCAACTTTTAGGTTTCCAAGATCTGTTTTTTTTGTAGTTTCTTCAATCATCTCAAAAATACAACTTGATTTGGAGAGTTTTGTTGCAGTTAGACAAACTCCATTGAGTGCAACACTTTGTCCGATTTTTAATCCCTTAGAATGTTTGCCAAGATTTACAGTCATTTGAATTGCACTCCTATTTTTTGTTTTTTTAGAAATCTTTTCTACTCTACCAATTCCTTCGATGATACCTGTAAACATCACTAAATCTTACAATTCTATATATAAAATTATTTAGATTAAATTTTGCTAATTTTATTTTGAATCATGTTTTTCAAATTCATCGTTGCAAAATTGATGAAAAACAGAGCATTTATTTTCTTTGGCGTCAATTTTAATTTTTTCCATTTTTTGGTTAAGAATTCCTTGTGCTGCTAAAAATGCCTCATCGTTCATGCCCAATTTTTCAAATAATTGTGATTTGGCTCGAGGAATTTCTTTTAGATTTGGATCAATTTTTTGAGCCTTATCATAATATTCAATTGCTTCTTGATAGTTACCCAAATGGCTATGTGAAATAGCTTTATTCATTAAAGCAGTAACATCAGTTGGATCTATTTCAAGAGATTTATCATACCATTCTAAGGCCTTGTCGTGTTGATTTAATTCATTAAGAGATAAACCCATGCTGTTTAAAGTCCAAATGTCACGTGGATTTTGAGATAAAATTTGTTCACATAATTTTAAGACATTTTCATATTGTTTGAGACTTTCTAAAGCAAAAATTTTATTTTTAAGGGCATAAATATCAGAATTTTTTATTTCCAGAACTTTATCACAGTAAATAATAGCATCATCATATTGTTTCAGATAAATCAAAGAAAGAGAAATATTCTGTAATGCCACCATGTCATTAGGGATTTTTTCAAGTAGGTTTTTGCAATAATTATACATGTCATCGTATTTTCCAGCATTAAACATTCTAGTGATTACGTTTGTAGGATCAAGAAGGTTAACCATTTTTCTAAATTTTATAGAAAACTCATTATCTTTAACCTATTCTGATGTAAAAATAAAATTTAAGATAAAGGTGTTTTTATCAGATAGTAAATAAAGAGCTGAATTAATTTGGGGAAAAGCACTATTTTACAAGTTCAAGTAGTGCTTTTGCTTGCTTGTAATGCACTTCATCTATCATTTTTCCATCAACTGTAGTAGCACCAGTTCCTTTCTTTGTTGATTTAAGATAAACTTTGCAAACTTTCTTAGCCCACAAAATTTCACTTTTATTTGGATAAAATAATTTATGTACGATAGAGATTTGATCTGGATGAATTATGCTTTTTCCAGAGTAGCCAAGACTCTTGCCAATTTTACAATCTTTTTCTAATCCTTTTGAATCTTTGAGATCCTGCCAGATGGCATCAATTGCTGCAACTCCTGCAGCTTGTGCATCAACTGGAATTTTTGCTCTAGAATACTTTGCTCCTTCTGATTCTTTGGAATATTCAACTTTCATATCATTGAGTAAATCAAAAACACCAAAAACTACGGCTGAGACTCTTTTTCCAAAAGATGTAATATGGTAGGTATTGACCACTCCTTCTGCAGATTCAATAGAAGGAATTATCTGGATTGGTTTTAGTTTTCTTGTTTTTTCTAATTGAGAAATAATTTTTTCAATTTTTCTCATATCATTGACATTATTTACTTTTGGAATGACGATGCCATCAATTCCTTTTTGAATTACTGCTTTAAGATCAGAGGGAATTTTTCCAGACATGGGAGAATTTGTTCGAACAAATATAGAAGATTCATATAATTTTCTAGATTTTAGTACTGCCTTGATGAGTTTTCTAGCAGTTATTTTTTCATCATCCGGAACAGAATCCTCTAAATCAAAACAAACAATGTCAGCTTGTAGCTTTTTTGCTTTCTCAAGAAATCTAGGATTATTTCCTGGAACAAAAATAAGACTACGGAAAAGCTGTGTCATTAAATGACTATGCGCCCTCTGGTTTCATTAAGATTTTGCCAAAGAGTCCTTTTCCGGTTACCATTTTTGTATGTGCCTCTGCTGCCTGCTCAAAGGTATAAGTTGAATCTATTGCAGCTTTGATTTTGCCTTGACCCATCCAATATAGACCTTGATCAAGTTCTGCTTTTGTTCCTTGGGTTGAGCCTAAGACGTTAATTCCTTTGAAGAATATGTGTCTAAGATCTATTTTTGCATCATAACCTGTTGTAGCACCACATGAAACAAGAGATGCACCATACTTGAGTAATGTTAGTTGCTTGTTGAAGTGAGTTTCACCAATATGATCAAATGTAAGATCAATTCCAGGTGCTTCACCTTTTGTTTTTGCAATTTCTTTTGATATTTTAAAGACTTCTTTTTGCCAGTCGTCTTTTCTGTGATCTACTGCGTAATCTGCTCCAAGTTCTAGACATTTGTCTAGTTTATCTGGACTAGCAGTTGCAATAACATCACAGTTGTATAACTTTGCGATTTGAATTCCAAAGCTTCCAACACCAGAACCTCCACCCATAATCAATACAGTTTGTCCTGGGGTGATCTTTGCACGACCAACTAACATATGCCATGATGTAAGTAGAGTCATGGATGCAGCAGCAGCTTCATCATATGATAGATTATCTGGGATTTTTGAAACATTAACTTCGGGTAAATGAATTTGTTCGGAGTATGCTCCCCATAGAGGTCCTGTTTGGAATCCCCAAACCTGTCTCTTTACACAATCAAATTCTCGTCCATCAGTACATGCTTTACAAACTCTGCATGCCAAGTTAGAGTGAGATACAACTCTATCACCCACTTTGAAATTTTGCACATCTTCGCCTACAGCTATTACATCACCTGCTACGTCAGAGCCAGAAACATGCGGAAGTGGAACTGCAACTGGTACACCCCTCATTCCCCAAATATCATTATAATTTAATGCTGATGCCTTATTGGTAAAAATTACCTCATCTGGCTTTGGTTTTGGTTCATCAATATCCTGGACTTTAAGGATCTTTGCATAATTATCATCTGGTGCATATTCATTGTATACTACGGCTTTCATAACTATGCTAATTTTTAACCCATAATTATATTTTATCTGGATTATACTCGATTTATCTTAAAATCTCGTTTTGGTTGTTGGATAGAGAGTAAGATCTGCTTTAATTGGTCGTCAGATAATTGACTAGGAATTTTACCTTGAGTAGCCATACCCACGAGATATTGTTCAACAAGATCTGATAGTTCTGGTTTTACCATTTTAATATTGTTTAATCGCATTCTAGCTTCGGATGTAAGAATTTGTTTTAAAATTTGTTCTTTTTGTGCTGCTAGCTCATTGTTAGAATTATTATCTTGTGGAGGTTCATTAGATTCGGGAAAACTCATTTTGAATCTATTTGTATATCTTTAATTGAGGATTTTCAACAATCATCTCGTTAAGAACTTCTGTTGCTAACCTATCAAGTTTTTGCATACCTTGTTTTGAAACAATACGACCTTTCTTTTCAATTTTTTCTAGATAACCAAGTTTCTCTAATCCATGAATAGCATTACGAATAATTGCACCACCAGCATCTTTGTGGTGAGCTGCACCATATCCTGATGGTTTACCGCCACCATAATCTTTTCTTAATTCATTAACTCCAATGGGACCATGAAGGTAAATTTTTCTCATTATTGAAGCACAACGTGTATGCCACCATTTTCTATCTTGAGGAGGTTTATCTGCATGTGCTCCTGTTTTGACAAATGGAATCCAGGAAGGTGCAGGAATATCTTCACTCTTCAAAACAGATGCAAGTTTTTTTATCAACACATCTGCTGGAACATCATATACCTTTGCCATAAAGTCAAAAAAGTGAGAGTCGTCTTATAAATCATTGAGGCATTCATCTAGATTTCTTAAACATATTTCAGCGTAAATTCTTAGATCGGTGTTTTTTTAGAATCGTCTTACGTCTCTGATGAAGATAATTTATCATCCATCTTATTATTTTAAAATAAAACGATATAATCACTCAAAGTCTACCTACATTATGGCAACGGGTACACAATTAATGGAGAAGATCCTGTTTAAAATAGCAAAACAATGGATTGCAGGTGATACAATTGATGATGCTCTTTTATCTGCCCAGAATGCATATCAACAAGGAAGACATGCAATAATTAACAAATTAGGAGAATATCATACATCAAAAAAACAAATTACAAAAACAATCGAAGAATATCAAATAATCATTAACTCTTTTAGAAAGTGGAAAGTTAGAGGGGCAATTTCTATAAAACCTACACAAATTGGTCTTTCAATTAGTCAAAAAGAGTGTTATAATAATCTGGAAAAAATTATTCAAAATGCACGTAATGCTCACGTGTTTGTTTGGATAGATATGGAATCATCTGAACATACTGACGAAACAATAGAACTGTATACTACATTTTTTTCAAGATATGAAAGATTGGGATTGGCTTTGCAGGCAAATCTAAAAAGAACAGAAAATGATATTGTGGATTTGCTGGAAATTGGTGCAAAAATACGTTTAGTTAAAGGAGCTTACAGCGAAAATAAACGAATATCCTACAAAACTAAAAATGAAATTGACAAAAATTACATTAATCTCGTAAAACAATTGTTCAAGAAAGGAAATGAATTTGGAATTGCTACTCATGATCTATGCATTATCAATAAGGTCAAAACACTAGCAAAAACACACAAGAAAAGATTTGAGTTTCAAATGTTAAAGGGGATACGAGATGAAGTTAAAGATGATTTGATAAGAAAGAAATTGATTCTTTCGGACTATATACCATACGGAACTAACTGGTTACATTATTCATTTAGGCGAATAAAAGAGAGAAAACGCAATATTCTGTTACTTGGAAGTTCCTTTTTTCAATCACATCGTGTTTGAGTCTGCGTTCTCATAAATTGTTGCAAGTAATTTTCACCACCTGCACCTTTTCCTGTAGATCCTGAATTTTTCCAACCAACAAAAGGTTGACTTGACACTAATGCAGCAGTTGTTGCACTATCTGCTCTATTGGCATAAGTTACTCCCGCTTGTATTTTTTGAAAAAATCTTTCTAGTTGATGTTTATCCTTACTGAAAATACCTGCAGTAAGACCATACTCTGTATCATTTGCAAGTTCTAATGCTTTATCAAAATCATAATATTTTTGGATACAGAGAAATGGTAAAAATAATTCATTTTTCACTAGGAAATGATCTTCGGGTAGTTTTGTCACTATTGTTGGTTCAACATAATATCCGTTCCCAAATTCTTTATCAGACATTGTTGAACCGCCCACAAGAATTTGTCCATCTTTTTTTGCAAAATGTACTGCATCTTCAAATTTCTTTTTTGCATCTGCATCAATTATTGGTCCCAAAAAAATCTCCTTCTTCCAAGGTAACCCAATTTTTAATTTCTTGGTTTTTTCAATTATTTTTTTAACAAACTGATCTGCAACATCCTCTTGAACATATACTCTTGAGCAAGCGCTGCACTTTTGACCACCATACCCAAATGCTGCATTCATAACACCATTTACTGCTTTATCCAAATCTGCAAATTTAGTAACAATTACTGGGTTTTTTCCACCCATTTCAGAGATGAATGGTTTTACAGAAGTAGACGTAAACTCCTTAAAACCAGAAATGCCTACCTCTCTTGAGCCCGTAAAAGATATGCCATCTACATCAGGACTCTCAATAATCATTTGGCCAATTTCACTTCCAGAACCTGTGATAAAATTAATTGTCCCGGGAGATAGTTTTGTATAAATGATCTTTGCAAATTGAAACGATGAAAGTGGTGTCGCACTAGCAGGTTTTAGTATTACAGTGTTTCCAGTTAGTAGTGCACCAGTAGTCATTCCAATGGCAATGGCTGATGGAAAATTAAAGGGTGCTATTATCCCCCAGACCCCATATGGTTTCATTATGGTTTGGGTTTTTTCATGAGGGTTTGGATTTGTAGTGGGCTTGCAAAATCCTTTGTGTTTTTCTAGTTGAAATGCATAAAAACGCATAAAATCAATCGTTTCATCTATATCACCCATTGCCTCTATTCTATTTTTTCCATTTTCAAAAGTCATAAGAGCTGCAAAAAAATATTTTTGAGTTGAAAAAATATCAGCACACTCTCTAAAAATTTTTACACGTTTCTGATATGGTGTAATGCTCCACTGCTCAAAAGCACTTTTTGCACTATCTATCGCATCCAATACATTATCTTTTGTTCCTCTGGGAAATTCTGCCAAAATAATTTCTTTGTCTGCAGGTGAATGCACAGGAAAATAATTTTCTGAATTTACTTTCTTACCATTTATAATCATGGGAAGTTTTTTGCCAAATTCTTTTTGTACATTTTCAATTGCTCGGTCAAATTTTTCATGAAATTTATCAGTAGTTCCATTTTTTGTTGCTTTTCCCCATGTGTATTCATTTTCAAATTCAGCCAAATTGTTTTTCTCCACCTAGTTCATAAGAGTCTCTCATATTTGAAATCTGGGGCATTTTGAAAGATACTTCCGCTCTTCCTTTTCTTAGTGAGAGGGATTGGAATTCATCAGGAATGCCTAGTACCATAAATTCTATTTCATTAAAATTAGTATTTGTCAAGTCTGTTCTAGATACTTAGGGCAAAGAAGACCAAAATTCAACTGTCAGGTGAATAAACAAGATAATGTAATGAACTCTTCCAATTTGATTACTAGTTGTATTTTACGATATTTTCCATTTAATGGATAACTGTCATTATCATGAATTGAGAATCATTAAGGGACTCGGTATGTTTGTTAAAACATATTTCAGTACAAAATGAATGGTATTAGGATTAATTCAGATTTTTTCTAAATTCAAATCTTTAGATATTTGATGATATGTGTGGACCAAATTTTTCCCTCTGGAATTTGAATTTATTGGCTTCTTCGATAGTTATTAGGATAATTGGAATTAAAAAGAAAAAAGTTATTGATCAGGAATGTCCTGAACAACTAGAACGTATGGTTCACCTATTGGATATGTATCGCCATAGTTCCAAAAGTAAACTACTTTTCCATATGTCTCATCAAGAACTGGTTGGACTTCAGCTAGTTCTTCATCTGTTAGTTCAGGAAACATTGCTAGTGCTCTTGGGAATTCTGTCTTGTGATAATGCCACAGTTGTTTTTCCTCATCAGGTAACTCTTGGTATTGATCAGTTGTGATTACATACTCTATTCCGTAGGGTTTGTCTTGGTCAGTCATTCCATATGGGAAGAGAAGACATGATGCAGTATTATCATCATATACTTTGCAATGGTGATGAACTATTGTTTGCAA
>JBMYWJ010000013.1:0-12012 GCA_049607285.1 Candidatus Nitrosopumilus sp. | reverse complement strand
GATGTTTTAAATGTATTGCTTCCTAAACTTAAGCCTGGAGCAATTGTAGTTGGCGATAATATCGACTTGCCAGATGCTCGAAAGTTTTTAATTCGTGTTACAATGCCCGAATCTGAATTTACTACCACAATTGTAAATAAAACTACCTCCATTTCGTGTTACATCGGAAATGGTTTGTAATAAATCTTTAAACAGTATCAAAGTGATCGAATTGAAAAAGGCGAAACACCTCATCGATGTTTCGCCTTTTTCCGATTCTTAACTTACAACAATTGTCTAAGAAAAGATATAAAGTAATATAGGAACTGCAATTCCCACTAGCATTAGCCATACACCACGCCTTTTAAAACCATTCTTGCCTTTTACAATAATAGCCCCTGAAACGGCAAAGAAAATCATGATTACACAAAAGACAATGGCAATAATCGTAAATCGTTTTCCTACATTGTAGTGAATATCGTTTACAAATTTAAAAACTTGAATACGCTTGTAAGTTGTTACATCAATTTCTCCACTACGTGGATCATAAAATCCCATTCCCCCTTTTACATAAATCTTATAGTTCTCATTTTTAGAGATGACTCTTGTCAGTTTGGGTAGTTCTTTTACATTTTCTTTCCAATATGTTTTCAGCTCATCAGGTGATAAGTTTGCTTTTGCCTGAACAACATGCTCTACTTCTTTATAAGCAGGATTATGTCCTTCACGTTTTAAAACAACCAAAATTCCTGAAACTGCATAAATTAGAGTTAATCCAATGAATAGGTATCCTAAATCGCGATGCAATGATCGCATTGTTTTTGTAAACTTCATCCTCTTTCTATTTTAAAAATCACGTCACATTTACACTACATAAAGCTACAAGTTTACTAAAGATGTGACGTGAAAACAAGAAATTGGGAAACTTGTAAACCAATTTTTACGATCTTTTATTCTTCTACTTCATATGACATGCCGTTTACATAATAGATCGAATAGAATGCCTTGTTCTTTTTCTTCATCCAAGCACGCATTTGTTTAATGTTATTCATCTCTGAAGAACAATGCTTTCCACCTTCTTCAGCATCTTGTTTCGCTTTTACTTTTTCTTCCCATTTATTTAAGAATTCTTCAGAAAGACGCTTCTCTTTTAAAATTCCTTTCACTACAATTGTTGAACCTGATAATTCACGATTAAATGCTTTAATTGCACCTTTTGCCTCTACACGAATCGATAAATCTCCTTTTTCGTTTAATAAAAAATTGCTTGGAATCTGTTATGGTGCAGAAATTTTGGCTCTGACATTAGGAGGAACTATCAGAAAATCTCCTTCAATTCAAAAAGGTTATGAAGAAATCAACGTTTTTGGTACAAATTTAATCTCAAAAAAACCTTTGAATGTATTTGAAAGTCATGAATTTGAGATATCTAAACTACCTGGCGTATTAGTTCAACTGGCAGATTCAAAAAATTGTAAATATGAAATCATTCAATATGAAAAAAAACTCATTTTTGGAACTCAGTTTCATCCAGAAATGAGTTCGGATGGTCACGATTTAATTGAAAAATTCTGTTTACTTTGATTGATTTTAATAACTCTATAAATTTTCTTTTTTCATGGAACAAGAAGATCATGAGTTACTTTTACCTCTTGTAGAAAATGAAAACATTTGTCTTCCATTACCCATTAATGTTATAGCAAAGTATTGGAACATTGACTTACCTATGGCTGAAGCCATAGAGACTTCAAAAAAATATTTAGGATTTGATGGTAGTATTCTTATTGAAGGAATTGAATCAGCTGAAAGACATGGTCTTACTTGTAAAATAATCCATTCATCACTATCTGAGTTAAAGAAAATTATTGATTCTGGAATTCCACCAATTGTCATTCTTCCAGGAATACCAGAAGTTACTCAACACGCTTCTATTATTACTGGATATAATGACGAAGAACATACAATCCTTCATTATATTCAAAAAGGCAACAAAGAAGGAGAGCAACAGGAAGGAGCAATACCTCAAGAAATTTTTGATAATGAATGGTTGGAAGAAGGAAGATTGTTGATAATGTTAGCTCCATCTGATATCATCTCATCTGTAAAACTTGAAAATAATTCTAACCACAAATCAAATCGGTTATGTTTTATGTACGAGAGATTAAATATTCTAAATAATTCATCTGAAGCTCTTAAATCAATAAAACAAGCCTTAGAACTTGATCCAAAGAATCCTATTGCCTTACATCTTATGGGCACTATCCTAAACAAACAAAATTCTCCTGAATGTGTAAAGTTTTATGAAAAATCTTTAGATATCAATAAAAGATATTATTTGACTTATAACGGTCTTGGAAATTTTTATCTGAAAAATAACCAATTTGAAAAAGCTGAAAATTATTACAATAAAGCTATTGAGATTGATCCTAAAAGATCTGCAAAAATTTACAAGAATCGTGCGTTTCTAAGAGAAAAACAAAATAAAAACTCTGAGGCAAAAGATGATCTAAAAAACTATTTGAAATATTTTCCTCAAGCTCCAGATAGAGGTATAATTGAACAAGTAATTAGAGAAATATAATGCGGAGTGCGGGATTTGAACCCGCGGCCTTCAGCTTGGGAAGCTGACGTCATACCAGCCTAAACTAACTCCGCTCAAGACATGTTCATTAACTATGATTAAATATCTTAATTGAGAACAAGAGATATGGATGCCAGATGTCCAGAATGTGAAAAAGTTGCAATTCTAGACGACAAAATTACTGTTGTAAGATGCCCTCATTGTAATTTCGAAGCAGATTATGATTCCTATCTTGAAATTATGAAAGATCAAGCTATCAACATGGCATCTGATTATATTCCTGATAGACCAGGTCTATAGTTACCAATAATTCCCTTTATCAGAACAATCTAAATGTGCTCCACAATTGGAACAAAATAAATGACATGTTTGTATATCAATCATTTTGTTATCACACCTTGGACATCTAATCTGTTCTCCCATGCCTATCGTTACAGATCTTGATTTAAAAATAATGTCCAAAGGTTAATTAGTCGTTTGACTTTTTTTTTGAATACTTGGCAAATTTCAAACTTACAATTTCGGATATTAAAGGAAAATCTATGTCAAAAGAACTCAAAGACAATGATGCAAATCCATTATTGGGATTACAATTAGGAAATGAGACCGATGCTACCATTGTAGGATTAAATGGTAAACTAAAACTTACTGGAGGAAGTGATAAATCTGGTGTACCTATGAGAAATGATATTCATGGTGCGGCACGAAAATATGTTTTACTTTCTAAGGGAGTAGGATTGCAAGCTGCTGAAACTGGACAAAGAATACGAAAATTAATGCGTGGAAATACCGTATCCGAAGAAATCTATCAAGTAAATTGTAAATTTGATGGAGAATTACCAGTTGAAACATCTACTGAAGATACAGCAGAATCTAAAGATGAAAAACCTGAACACAAAAGAATAGCTTAACATATGCCGATTCTATATTTTGACTCATGCATTGGAGAGAGACACTTCCTGAGTGGTATATTAAAAAATATGGTTATCAACCTTGTGTGAATATTGGAACTGCAGGACATGTAGATCATGGAAAAACTACTCTTATCCAAGCCTTAACTGGTTCATGGACAAGTGTTCATAGTCAAGAATTAAAACGTGGAATTACTATTCGTGTTGGTTATTCTGACGCAGCGTTCTATAGATGTAAAAGTTGTGAAGAACCATTGGGATATTCTACAACTCCAAAATGCAATAATTGTGGAAGCGAAAGTGAATTATCTCGAGTTGTTAGTTTTGTAGATAGTCCAGGACATGAAAGTTTGATGGCAAACATGCTTTCTGGTTCTGCACTGATGGATGGTGCACTACTTTTAGTTGCAGCCAATGAAAAAGTTCCTAAACCACAAACCAAAGAGCATCTTTTAGCTCTTCAAACGCTTGGAATTCAACAAATAGTTGTAGTTCAAAATAAAGTTGATTTATTATCTTACAAAGAAGCTCTGGTAAATTATCAAGAAATAACAAAATTTGTTAAAGGAACTCATGCTTCAAAATCACCCGTAATTCCAATTTCTGCTCAGTCTGGTCTGAATATTGATGCATTAATTGGTTCAATAGAATCTACAATTAAAACTCCTGAACGAGATGAAAACAAAGATACGGTTATGCATGTTTTACGTTCATTTGACGTAAATAAACCTGGCACAAAATTAAAAGATATCAAAGGAGGTGTAATTGGAGGAAGCCTTACTGAAGGAATTTTTAATGTAGGTGATGAAATTGAGATTAAGCCTGGTGTTCTAAATGAAAAAAAGAAATCCTACGAACCATTGTTAACAGAAATTACTTCATTAGGAACTGCCGCAGGTATTGTTGAATCAGTAAAACCTGGTGGACTAGTTGCAATTGGCACAAAATTAGACCCTTCTATGACTAGAAGTGATTCATTTATTGGTTCGGTCATTGGAAAACCTGATACTCTACCAGAAAATTCCGTTCAGTTAAAACTAGATGTGAATTTATTTGATTCTGCAGTAGGGACTACCGAAGATATTAAAGTTCAACCAATCCAATCAGGAGAACTTCTCCGCCTAAATATTGGAACTGCTCCTGTTTTAGGTAAAGTTACTAAAATAAAATCTAAAAATATTGAGATTGAACTTAGAAGACCTGCTTGCATCTTTGAAGGTGGAAATGTAGCCATTAGTAGAAGAATTGCTGATAGATGGAGACTAATCGGTGCAGGAATAATTGATTGAAGTAATTTGTGATACAAATTTTCTTATTCATCTAGCTACTCGAAGAATCAAAAACATTGATGATTTGGATATAGAAATTGGTCAAATTACTTTTGTGGTACCAGAGGTAGTAAAAACTGAACTATCTAAATTAAGTAAAAATCCACATAAAAATCAGGACATTAAATCAACTCTTAATTATATAAAAAATTTTAAAATAATTCCTATTATTGGTACATTTGCTGATAAAGAATTACTTGATTATGTCACAAACAACAAAGTTATAGTTGCCACAATGGACAAAGAATTAAAAAAAGAAATTAAAAAACATGGAAGTACAATTATGTCTTTTTCAAATAATAAAATAGTTTTAGAGTCTTAGAAAAATTTAACTTTAAGTAATTTAAAATTGTCTTGTGACTAATTTTACTCTAGAAAGTGAAGCATTTGATCCAGGAGGTGTAATTCCTAGGAAATATGGTTATAAAAATGGAAATAATAGCCCTCCTTTAAGAATTAGTGGCGTTCCTGAAAATACAGCATCTCTTTATCTTATAATGGATGATCCAGATGCCATGGGTGCTGTTGGAAAAGTTTGGGTACATTGGATTTTATGGAACATTCCTCCTGATGTTGTCGAATTACAAGAAAATTCACTTCCCTTAAATTGTCTTGAAGGCAAAACTGATTTTGGAGAAATTGGTTATGGGGGACCAGCTCCACCAGACAAAGAACATACTTATGTCTTCAAATTATATGCTTTAGATAAAAAACTAGAAATAAGTAATAACTCAACCACACAGGAAATTGAAGAAGCAATAAAGGATCACATAATTGCAGAAACTCGACTTGAAGGAAAATATGCACCATAATTACAAATTGATTTTTATACAAAAAGTAATAAGCAAAGTTTTTTTGAGAAAAGCTAATTGTTAACAAAAACAAAACTCATTACAATACGTGATTTTGATTTAAAATTATATCATCTTTTAATTATAGGAATTCTTGTTTTGTCATTTAGCATTTCGTTTTTACTTCGTTCACAAGCTGCGGATTATGGATTTGAGTTAAACGAATTTGATCCTTTTTTTAATTACAGAGCTACCCAATATGTCGTAGATAATGGAATTGGAGCATATTTTGAATGGGATGATAATCTAAGTTGGTATCCATTAGGAAGAGATGTATCTGCAACCTCTCAAGTAATACTTCATCTAACTGCTGCTTCTCTCTATTGGATTTTTGGGGGAGGTATGGATCTATATGATTTTACTATATTATTTCCAGCCATCTTTGGATCTCTGTCCGCAATTGTTCTTTTTGCATTAGTCAGGGTCTTAGCTGGTACTACAGCTGGTTTGTTTTCAGCAATATTGTATTCTGTTTCGTTACCTATTCTAATTCGAGGTCCTATTGGATGGTTCAAATCGGAACCTCTGGGAATCTTTTTCAGCCTTCTTACGATCTATCTATTTTTAAGCGGGATAAATTCTCAAAATAAAAAAATAGCATTTGTAAAACTTGTTGGAGCTGGAATATTTACTTCCTTTTCGATTTCAGCTTGGGGGGGTAATCAATTTTTCGTTATTCCGCTGGGAATTTTTTTCCTTACTTTGCCATTTTAAGAAATGATCATAAATTCATCACATGGTCAATTCCTCTTTACACAGTCACATCTCTCTTGGTCTCATTGGGATTTGAAAGAGTAAGTTCCAATTTTGTTTTTGGATTGGGAGGAATTTCATTAATAGTTCCAACTCTGTTTTTAATATTTTGTATTTTTATTCAAAATAAAAGTAAAAAAAATAAAATTCGAAATGGTTTGTTGCTATTATTAGCATTTATCATTATTGCCTCAAGTTTTATGATACTTAATTCTAATTCTCAATTTTTACCTTTACCAAGTTATAGATATCTTAACGCTTTGAATCCATTTTTGACTACAACTGATCCTCTGGTAGATTCTATATCGGAACATGCAACTACAACTCTTGCACAATCATTCACATTTCATTCAATTCTAATGATTTTTTCAGGTATTGGAATTTGGTTAATTATTAAAAATATTCAAAAAAATAATTTTACTTTTATTAAAAATGATATGTTGTCCTTTTCATTAATTTTGGGAATTACTGGAGTATACGTTAGTTCAACTTTTGTTAGATTAGAAGTATTTGCCTCAATTGCTATCATTATTTTGGCATCTCTGGGTTTGACTTTCTTAACAAAAGAATTCTTTCAAAATAGTTCTACCAATAAGAAATCAATTAGTAAAGCGATTAAACTATCATTTGTTTCAGGAATCATCATTCTTTTGACAATTCCGTTAATTTATCCTGGAGACGGTGAATTCTTCGTTATAACAAAAACTTCACCTACTATTCTGAATGGTGGCTCAATCTTCAAAACTAGTACCTCTGATTGGTTGGATTCACTGGAATGGATAAAAAATAATACTCCAAAAGATGCCGTTATTGCTGCTTGGTGGGATTATGGGTACTGGATTTCTACAATGGGGGAAAGAGCTTCTTTGGCTGATAATTCAACAATTCATACTGATATCATCCAAAATATAGCAAAAACACTGCTAAGTAATCCTGAAGAAGCATGGATTTCTCTCAACGAGATGCAAGCAGATTATATTTTAGTATTCGTTGCAGGCCAGAAATTAGGAATTAATTCAGAGGAATCTTTGTATCTATTACAGGGAGGTGGCGATGAATCAAAGAAACAGTGGTTTATGCGAATTGCAGGGAAAGATCTTTCCAAGTACCTATTTTCTGACGGTATTAGTGGAACTGATTATTTCTGGGATAATACTTTGCTAGGAAAATTATTTCCATTTACGCCAATCGCATATGTTGATTTTCAAACTAACCAACAATATCTAACTTATCAACCTGGGTTAGAGCCTGTGTACATAAAAGATGTAAAATATTCTTCTAATGAAGATGATGGACCGTTTCGTTTAGTTTACGCATCATCAAGTTTTACAGAAGAAAAAGTTGGACCAATGATTGGTATTTTTATTTATGAAGTTAACAAACAATACATTTGGGGTTTTTAACTCTAATTATATCTCTCTGCTAACCTATATCTCATATATTTGTCATCTGGTGAAAACTTAGCGGGATGTACAGAGATTGTTTCATGATTACATTTGGGACATTGATGTTTTAACGTATATTGATTACACATTGAACATTTTCTTAATTGAAATCTCATCTTAATTTTCTCTTGTTTTCTTTGATACTTCTCTAGTAAATTTGAATGAACCCTTCTTCTTTTCTATATTGGTTTGAACTTCTGCGATGATTGGCTTAAGTGATTTTTCAGCAGATTTAAAATCTTCTGAAGTAATTGATAATCTGTATTTTGGTGCACCCAAATAAGTAATATCAATAGTAGAATCTTTTTTTATAATATCAAGTAGAATCTTTTTAATAATTTCTACCCCGTCTGATTTATTATTTGTGATTTCCATAATTCCTCTGATTTCAACTGAAGGAAGTTTAATCTTTGAACAAATTTCTTCAATTGCTCTCGCAGTTTTTTTTGCAAGTTTTAATTCTTTTACTGACTCAATTCCATTTCTTCCAATTTCTATAAATGCATCATAAACTGAATCAAACTTTGAATATATACTATCTTCTAATTCTTCAATTTCTTCATCTGATAATTTTGTTTTTTCTTGAACATTTTGTAATAACGTTTTTCCTTTTTCAAATTTTTTAACTTCTTTGAGCTTTTGCTTTTTTTGGTCATTTGAAACTTGTTTTAGTGATAAATCTATATCCCCTCGTTTAGGATTAACTTTCTTTACCAGCAAAACTTTTTTCTCTCCATCCTTGACAAACCTGTTTACTGATCTAATCCAACCTGGAGCAATTTCTGAAATATGTAAAAATCCTTGAATATCGTCATATTCATCTAATGTGACATATGCTCCATGATCCATTACTCTGGTAATGGTGGCAAGAACAATTTCTCCTTGCTCTGGCATTTCTTGAATTTCTGTAGACATTTCTTCTAGAACTCCTAAATGTGTAAATTAATGTTGCTGGTTAGAAATCAATGCCCTTCTTGGCCTTTATCCCACGTTGAAATGGATGCTTAATTTCTCTCATTTCAGTGACTAGGTCTGCAATCTCAATAATTTGAGGTTTAGCATAATTTCCCGTGAGAATCAAATCCAATTCTCCTGGTTTTGATTTAATTAAACTTAGAACATCATTAACTGAAATCAAATTAAGATTTATAGCATAATTTACTTCATCTAATATAACAATATCATAGTTTCCTGAATGAATTTTTTCATTACTGATCCTGATTGCTTCTTTAGCAATTTTTTCATGATCATCTTTAGAACTTTTGTCATCAATTATTCCAACAAATCCTTTACCAATGGCAATCATTTCAAATTCTGGTTCAAGCCTTTTAGATGAATCCATTTCACCATAATGCCAGGAACCCTTGATAAATTGGATCATACAAATTTTCTTTTCATATCCAATTGCCCGTAAAGCAATTCCTAGTGCAGCTGTTGTCTTTCCTTTACCTTTTCCGGTATAAACAATAGTTAATCCATTTTTTATCATGGAGTTTATTCAATTAGTCTTACTAAAAACATTGGGCATTCAGGCATAATGCATCGATTTAAATAAAAAATAATTCTAGTCATAAAAATTGAAAATTCCTAGAATTGTTTTAGCAGGTGCAACTAGTGGAGTTGGAAAAACCTCTATCACATGTTCTATTATCTACGCTTTACAAAAACAAGGATATTCAGTTCAATCCTTTAAAGTTGGACCTGATTATATTGATCCAAGTTATCTTTCAAGTATTTCAAAGCGTAAAGTCTACAATCTAGATGTTTGGTTGATGGGAAAAAATCAACTTTTAGATAGTTTTGTATTCAATTCAAACTCGGATATTTCTATTATTGAAGGTGTGATGGGATATTATGATGGTTTTGGTGGAGATTCAAATTATGCAAGTACTCATCATGTGGCATCTATATTAAAAGCCCCAGTAATCCTAATTTTAGATGCAAGCAAAACTGCACGTTCTATTGCTGCAACCGCACTTGGTTTCCAAAAATTTCATCAAAATTCTAGAATTGTTGGAATTATTCTTAATAAAATAGGTAGTAAAAAACATGAATTCTTGTGTAGAAATGCTTTGGAAAAAATTAAAATTCCTGTAATGGGAGTAATTCCAAAAAATTCCATTCTAAAAATGGAATCTCGACATCTTGGATTACTTTCAACACTAGACCATCAAACATTAAAAACCCAAATTGTAAAAAACTCTAAAGTTATTTCAGAATATCTAGACATAAATCAAATTGTAAATCTTTTGAATACTTCAATTGATCTTCCAAAAAAAATAAAACCTGTCAATAAAAAAATAATTACTACGATAGCAGTAGCTCTTGACTCATCATTTAATTTCTACTATAATGATAATCTACAAGCACTACGTCGTGAAGGGGCAAATCTAAAGTTTTTCAGTCCTATTAAAGATAAAAAAGTTCCAAAATGTGATGGACTTTATATTGGCGGAGGTTTTCCTGAAGTCTTAGGAAACTTACTTGAAAAAAATCAGGCAATGACAAAAACTATTAAGAAATTATCCGAAGACAATCTTCCAATTTATGCTGAATGTGGTGGTCTGATGTATCTAACAAAATCTATTATTCATCTTAATAAAAAATACAAAATGATAGGTGTGTTTGATGCTGAGACTAGAATGACAAATAAAATGAAACTGAATTACACAAAAGGTAAAATTAATACCAAAACTCCTATTTCGGACAAATTACATAATTTTCAAGGCCATGAATTTCATTATTCAGAGTTAGTTTCTGTTTCTTCTGATTCTAAATTTGCTTGTGATTTAGAAATTGGCAATGGAATTAAAAAACATCAAGATGGAATGATCCAAGACAATATCTTAGCTTCCTATGGTCATCTCTATTTTGATAGCTCTAATTATGCACAAATTTTTGTCAAAAATTGTTCAAAATATTCAAGAACTTGATTCTGCTCTAATTAATTTAAAGATTGCATTAATTATTGCAGACGCTGATGAACTTCCTCCTTTTCTACCAACATTAGTAATAAAGGAAGCTTCTTCTAATTTTGATAACTCTTCTTTTGATTCTGCAGCACAGATAAATCCTACAGGAATACCAATAATCAGAGCAGGTTTAGCATTCCCTTCTTTTACCATCTGAATCACTTCTAATAATGCTGTAGGCGCATTCCCTATTGCTACTACTCCTCCATCAATATCTGACCTGGCTGCTCTCATAGAAACTTGTGAGCGTGTTTTTCCGTCTTTTTTAGCCAAATCAATTATTTCAGGATTTGAAATATTACAAATTATGTTGTTTCCAAAATCTTTTAGATTTTGTTTATTTAATCCCCCAATTACTCCATTAACATCAACAACTATGTTGCAACCATTTTTCAAAGCATTCATACCATTCTCAATTGCATCCTTATGAAAAATTATCTTGTTTTTATCTGCAAAATCAAAATCTGCTGTTGAATGAATAATTCTTCTAACAATAGACCATTCTTTTCCGGTAAAATCATGTGTTCCAATTTCAGCTTCGATCATCTGCATACTAGCATCTTCAATTGATTGACCTTTTTTAGTTTGCATTTTCTACCTCTTTTGCTCTCTCTATTATCAAATCAATCATTTTTTCATCTGTTCCTAAATGTTTTGTAATGTAGGTTTTTTCTAATTTAGAATTCTTAATTGCCGGAATTAAATCATTATTGATATCAGTTTTTACATGTGCTCCTTCATGCAGGAAATAAAAAACAATAACCAAAACTTTGGGATTATCTATTTCACATTTTTTTATTCCTTCAAAAATATCTGGTTGTTCTATTTCTAACCAACATCTGCTTACATTTCTATAATGATCTTCTAGTTCATTAACAATGTAATTTAGTGAAATTTGTGCATTAACATCTTTACTACCATGTCCGATAATCATTACATCTATTTCTTTTTTTGAAAGTGTGATTTTATTTTCATCTAATGTTGTAGATATTCTGTTTTCAACAATATCTACCAAAGTTTTATGCATACTCATTGGTTTTGTAACTACAAATTTGACTTTAGTATTTTTTTGGAACTTCATTACATCAGTTACTGCATTTTTTACTTTTTTACCTGGATACAAAAAATAAGGAACTATTGTTAATGAATCAATATTTTCTTTAAGACATTTGGAGATTCCATCTTCAATATA
>JBMYWJ010000012.1:0-12190 GCA_049607285.1 Candidatus Nitrosopumilus sp. | reverse complement strand
GTGTTGATGATAATTTTTGTTTTTTCAGGTTTAAATCCTAATGCAATAAAATCTAATGCATTTTCATATGCAAACTTTTCAGTATCCTCTAATGTCAAATTAGGTTTTGAATAAAATTTCTCATCATCTGTTAATTGAAAATACATGTTGACATCAAATTTCTCTTGTAACCATTTTGCAAAAACCCATGGTACCAAATGCCCAATATGAGTATGGCCAGATGGTCCTCTTCCAGTATATAGAAAGAATTTGTTACCTTTTTCATAGTCATCAAGAATTCTATTCATTTCCCTATGTGAGAAGAAAATGCCTCTTCTAAGCAGGAAATGATCCTCGCCGGTAATCTTTTTGATTCTATCTTGTAATCCTGAGGATATTTTTTCAGTACCAAACCTCTTGATTAGTTTGTCATAGTCAATATCTCCTTCAACATGCCAAGGTGTAACAATAAAGTCATCAGCTGACATTCATTTTGACTTAGGTTAAGGTTTAAAAAGTCTTTTTCAAACTTTTTGCTGTTGTCGCAAGTCTTTCATGATATTGAAAAAAAAATTATCAAATCTCTAAAAGACAATCCAAAACAAACCTTGGATCAACTTGAAACATTCACTAAACTTTCTCCAGATCAAATTAGACGAGGAATTGAATGGCTAAAGTTAAAGGATTTAGCAATAATTGATGAATCAAAAAAAAGTATTTTTAGTTTAGGTAAAAATGGAATTGAATCTCTTCAACAAGGATTACCTGAAAGACGATTACTTGATTTACTAACAAATGGTCCTAGAAAATTATCTGATTTGCAAAAAGAACTTGGTTCCGTATTTGGTTCTGCAATGGGATTGTCCAAGAAAAACAATTGGATTGAAATTTCTACAAATCAAATCTCACTTAAAGAATTACCGTCTATACTTCCCGGTGAAAAAACTCTCAAACTGATTAACATGGACAAAAGATCCGAACGTGATATAGATAAAAACGATCTAATGACGCTTTTGAAACGTCCTGATTTTATAATTGAAGACATAGTAAAAACTAAAGAAATATCTCTAACAGATTCTGCAAAATCAATTGAACTCTCAGAATTCTCTAGAGCAATAGATGTCGAAGCTCAAGTACCTGAAGTATATGTTGCAAAAACTCATCCATTAAAAGATACTATTGATGAAATACGTGAAATTTTTGTCAGGTTGGGATTCTCAGAGATTATTGGAAATATGACACAACCAAGCTTCTGGAATTTTGATGCTCTGTTTACTCCACAAGATCATCCTGCAAGAGAATTACAAGATACATTCTATCTTGAAAATATTTCTGAAAAAAAAATCGGAACTTCAGAGCAAATCCAAAATGTTTCAGAATCTCACAAGAAGAACTGGAGATATCAATGGGATATTAACGAGGCACGAAAAATGGTCCTTAGAACTCATACTACTTGTGTAACTATCAAACATCTAGCTGAAAACAAACCTGATGAGGCAAGAATATTTTCCCTAGGTCGTGTATTTAGAAATGAAAAGGTCAGCTACAAACATCTTGTAGAATTTAATCAGATTGAAGGCGTCGTTGTAGGAAAAAATGCTACATTAAGGGATTTGATGGGAATCCAAAGAGAATTTTACAAGCAAATTGGAATTACAAAAATAAAATTTTGGCCTACCTTTTTCCCATATACTGAACCATCTCTTCAGACAATGGTTTACAATGAAAGATTGGGAAAATGGGTTGAACTCTTTGGCATGGGAATATTTAGACCTGAGGTAACCAAACCCCTTGGAATCACTAAACCCGTTTTAGCTTGGGGAGGAGGCATTGAAAGAATTGCAATGCTAAAGTATGGACTAGATGATGTAAGGGAATTTTACAATAACCGACTAAGTTGGATGAGGAATGTTTCAAAATGCCAGTAATTGAATTATCTTATACCCGTCTTCAAAAGCTAGTTGGCACGGCAACAAAAAAACAAATTTCAGATATTTTGCCATTTCTTGGATTAGATATTGAGTCAGAAGACAAAGATCTAATAAGAATTGAATACAGTCCCAATAGACCTGATTATTCTACTGATTTTGGAATTGCACTTGGACTTCAGGGATTGCTGGGAATTAAAACTGGTGCGATAAAACTCAATGTAAAAAAATCAACAAAATATACTATTTCTGTCAATCCTGATGTATCAAAGATACGTCCATTTGTAACTGGGGTTATTGCAAAAAACGGAAAACTCAATGATAAAACAATCAAACAGTTAATGACGATGCAAGAAGATCTCCACTTTGGAATAGGACGAAAGCGAAAAAAATCTTCAATTGGGATTCACGATTTGGATAAAATTTCCTTTCCTCTAGTCTACACAACAACTACTAAAGAACACCAGTTTATTCCTCTAAACTCTGAGAAAAATATTTCAATTTTTGAAATCCTTCAAACAACTGATGTTGGGAGAGATTATGGGTTTATTCTTGGAAATTCTAAAAAAGTACCCATAATTTTGGATGCAAACAAACAAACTGTTTCTATTCCGCCCATCATTAATGCAGCAATAACTACTGTTACCTCCAAAACAAAGAATCTTTTTGTTGAAGTAACTGGAATAAACAAAGAAGATGCTGAAGACATGCTCTCAGTAGTTGCAACTATTCTACAAAGTGCTGGATTTACTCTGGAATCTGTAAAAATATCTGGAGCAAAAAATTCTTCTCCAAAACTTGAACAGAAAAAAATATCAGTAAACCCCACTTTAATTAATCAGATTCTTGGATTGAATTTGACTACTTCAAAAATAATTTCATCTTTAAAAAAATCTAGATTAGATGCAACTACAAAAGGTAAAGATATTGTTTGTACAATTCCTTCATATCGATTTGATATTTTTGGACCAATGGATTTAGTCGAAGAGGTAGCTTTAGGATACGGAATTCAAAATCTAGAACCTGTTTTATCCCCGTCTCAAACTCTAGGTCAAACTAATCCAATTTCAGATCAAGTAAAATCTCTAAGTCAAGTTATGATTGGACTTGGATATCTTGAAGCTCTAAACTCCAGCTTAACCAGTAAACGTGTACTCTATGAAATGAGCAACAGAGAATCTAAAGCAATCATTTCTGTGCGTGATTCAAAGAGTCAAGAGCACACCATACTACGTGATTCTTTACTTCCTGGACTAGTAGAAAATCTTTCAAGAAATATTCATGAGTCGTATCCTCAAAAATTATTTGAAACAGGTTCTGTATTTACTTTGGAAAACTCACTTTCTGAAACAATTAACTTTGCAGGTATTAGTGCACATCAAGAATCAAATTTCACTGAAATCAAATCTGTGTTACAATCTGCATTAAAAACTGGTTTTGATATTAAAATTGAAACAAAGACTGCATCTCATTCTTCCTTTGAAGAAGGAAGATGTGCTTCAGTGATTACTGATGATAATTCAATTGGGGTAATTGGTGAGATTCATCCAAAGATTATTGAAAAGTACAAAATTCGAGTTCCTGTAGTTGGCTTTGAGATATCATTGTCTAAGTCCATTCTCAAATCTCTTTAGAAAAGATCCTACTAACAACAATACCCCCAATCCACAAATTCCAATTCCTGCAGAAAATTCAATTAGTAATCTTTGATACAATGATCTTTTTTCACCGTCAAGAAATTGTGTAGATTCTGTATTTTCAAGATACTGAATTAGTGGATAGTCAAAAATTATAATTAACATACCAAGAATCAAAACTGCGACGCTAATAAAAAATAATGTGATATTTTTAATTTCCATGATATTTGGTTTTTTTAATCCAATTTAATTTTAATTTTAAAAAATTAAATTTCAAATTTTTAACAAAGCTTTCTCAATAGTTTTTAGGATGTTGAATTAATTACTAAATGCCCAAGAGCAGGCATGCAGACGGATTAGGATGATGTCGATCGTTATGATACCAATGATTTCTAATTCACCCAGGCATGCTACATTATGGGCAACCCCGGTTAGAAAACCCAAGGAGGTTTTGGCTAAAATACCAATGATCTTGTGCGAGTCAGAACCGGGGAACATTAACAACTACAAAAACCATAAAGTATAGCGTAACTGTACAAAATTTGAAAATGGCAAACTATTGGTTAGCAAAACAAGAACCAAGTGGTCCAAGAGGATATAATTTTGATCAATTAAAAACGGATAAGACAACTGTTTGGGATGGTGTTCACAATAATTTAGCATTAAAGCATATGAGGGAAATGAAATTAGGAGACCTTGTTTTGTTTTATCATACTGGAGACGAAAGACAGGCAGTAGGAATAATGCAAATTACATCAAAACCATACCCAAATCCAAAAGAAGACAACGAACGCTTTATTGTAGTTAATGTGAAATACAAGAAAAAACTGAAACGTCCTGTCACCTTAGAAGAAATGAAAAAGGAAAAAAAATTCCAAGATTGGGAACTTGTTCGAATTTCAAGATTGTCTGTTATGCCTGTTCCAAAAAGGATTTGGGATGAGATTTTAAAGATTTCTCAGACTTAGTTTCAATCGGTTTATTGATATAGTCGTTTTGTTTTATTAATTTATGGCAACAGCTTATGTTTTAATAAACTGTGAACTAGGTTCAGAAGAAGCTATTATTCAGCAACTAAAGGGTCTAGAAGGTGTTAAGGAGGTTCATGGAACTTTTGGTGCATACGATATTTTGGCCAAGATTGAATCTGATACTGTTGAAAAACTTCGAGAAACCATTACTTGGAAGATCAGAAAAATTGAAAAAATTCGTTCAACTCTGACTCTAATGGGTATCGAAGGTCAAACATAAAAACACTCTTTTTTCTTATTATGATTTTACACTTTATTTTTGTTATAAAAGAAGAAGACCGTGAAAAACGGCAATTTGAGTTTGAATATGTCAAAAAAATGGCACAATTTTACAAGGTTTGGATTAAGGAAAAATTTGGACGCGACTATGAGATTCAATGCGATGAATTAATCACACAATCTAGAAGCATTCTTCAAAGACTTGACACGCATACCCTTGTTCGTGATCATTGTCAAAGAGGAAAAGACATCTACCACTTCTACCTGACTCATTTTAGACCGCTGTGGACTGATTGTACTTGTGAAGGATATCATGCAGAAAATTTTGGATTAGTATTTTGGCAAATGCCTAAACAAGAAAATGATGTGTTATTTCTTGCCGAGAAGAATTGTACTACTGTATCTCATGAAATACTTCATGAACAGCTGCGAATTTCTGGAAACAAAAAATTCATTCAATTAGTACATGACATCTGGACAAAACATTTGTTTGAACAATTAGAGTTTGAGCAATATGATGAAAACTTTCAAAAAACTGAAGATAAACCTACATTTCTAACAATGGATACTTCGCAATTAAAATTATAAAGAAATAATTTTTCTAAATTAACATTTTGTAACAGAATAGATGTTGTTCTCAAAGTTTGCTGTTTTAAAATCTAACTTATTTTCTGGATCATCTGTTCTTGACTTGCTTAGAGTTTCAAGTTCCACAAGTCCATCTCCTCTAAAACCTACTGATGAGCCATAAATTGCATCACTTAGCATTGTTCCATGATCTCCTTTCTTGATGTCATCCACCATTTCATAAAATCGAGCGGTTTCTTTTTTGTTAACTGGATTTCCAGTTGCTTTGTTGTATGCGACTGCAATATACATTCCATTGTTTTTGACTGCTACTGGGATTTTATGATTTTTGCCTGATGCACCTGGAATAGTTTCGTTAACTAGAACTTCACATTTGTGATACATGCTTGAAACATACGCATAGAATCTGTATTGTGCATATCTTCCTGCATCATCTTCCTCACATCCTACAAATACCTTGTGTAATAATTCCAAAGCCTCATCATTCATGCTTTGTAATCTATCATCAATTCTGCCTCTCTCCAAAAGTTCTGACTTGCATTCTTTGGCAACTAGAACCAATATGAAGTCCGGTAAATTGTAATTCTTGAGAGCTGCGACAAATGCCCCAGCTTGTGACATACCAAATTTTGGAAAACCTTTATTGACCATATTCTCACCCTAATCTAGAAATTCTACTACTCCCACTATTTTAGTAGAAAGCTGCTTTTGGCTTATAATTGTTAAGAATTTCTATGACTATCGAAATTTTCTTTGTGTTTTTTTGTTGTAAATGTTAAATTCGGGATTATTTTATCGCATATTATGGAAACTGATACCACACCTGAATTAGTTTCTCGTGTTTATGTGAAATTAAAAGAAAATATTCTAAAATACAAAAAAGTTGTTGGCAGACCTCTTACACTTACTGAGAAAATTCTATCAGGTCACTTTGATCAAATTGATGAGAAAAATTTTATTGGCGGAAAAGATTATGTTTTTCTCAAACCCGACAGAGTTGCATTACAAGATGTTACAGGACAAATGGTAATGCTGCAGTTTATGCAAGCTGCACTAAAACAAACATCTTTGCCCACAACTGTTCATTGTGATCATCTAATTCGTGCTGAAGTTCAAGGTGATATTGACATGAAAGTATCCCTTGATGAAAACAGTGAGGTCTTCAAGTTCTTACAGTCGGCATCTGCAAAATATGGGTGCGGGTTTTGGAAACCAGGAGCAGGAATTATTCATCAAGTAGTCCTTGAAAATTATGCATTTCCTGGAGGTCTGATGATTGGTACTGATTCTCATACTCCAAATGCTGGTGGACTTGGAATGGTAGCAATTGGTGTAGGTGGATTGGATGCTGCTGAAACTATGGCAGGACTACCTTGGGAATTACTTTATCCAAAAAGAATTGGTGTTCATCTTACAGGTGAACTAAACGGGTGGACAGCTCCTAAAGATATTATTCTAAAAGTGGCAGATGAGCTAACTGTATCTGGTGGAACAAATGCAATTGTTGAATATTTTGGTTCTGGAACTCAATCAATTAGTTGTACTGGCAAAGCTACCATCTGTAACATGGGGGCAGAAATTGGTGCGACATGTTCTGTTTTCCCATATGACAAACGAATGGAGACTTATCTAAACTATACAAACAGAAAAGATTTAGCAGACTTGGCAAATCAAAATAAAGAATTACTTGTTGCAGATTCTGAGGTTGAAGAAAATCCTAGCAAATTCTTTGATAGAGTAATTGAAATCAATCTTTCTGAATTAGAACCTCATATTGTTGGACCACATACTCCAGATTTGGCACGAAAAATATCTGAACTAGCTCAAGACGTAAAATCAAATGATTATGTTGATCCAATCTCTGTTGCATTAATTGGAAGCTGCACAAATTCATCTTATGAGGACATGTCACGAGCTGCAAGTTTAGCAGAGCAAGCAAAAGCAAAGGGCATAAAAGCTAAAATTCCTTTACTCGTTACTCCCGGTTCTGAACAAATTCGTGGAACTATAGAACGAGATGGTCAGATGGATTCTCTTAAAGAAATTGGTGCGACAGTCCTTGCAAATGCATGTGGTCCGTGTATTGGGCAATGGAATAGACCCGAGTTAGAAAAAGATCAACAAAATACTATTGTTACAACCTTTAACAGAAATTTTCCTGGACGAAATGATGGTCATCGAAGTACTCTAAACTTTATTGGCAGTCCTGAGATGATTATTGCCTTGTCTTTGGGAGGCAGACTATCGTTTAATCCCCTAAAGGATGAACTAACAGCAGCTGATGGAACAAAATTCAAACTAGAGGCACCAAAATCCGCACCAGAGGTTCCTAAAGAAGGTTTTATGAGACCTGAGGGAATATTTGTTGCGCCTCCTCCTACAAACTCTGAAAATATTGAGGTGATAATTGATCCTAACAGTAAGCGTCTGCAAAGACTAGAACCATTTCCAAAATGGGATGGCAATGACTTTGAAGAAATTCCAATAATGGTAAAGGCAAAGGGAAAATGTACAACAGATCATATCTCTCCTGCAGGAGCTTGGTTATCTCTTCGCGGACATTTGAATAATCTTAGTGATAATATGTTACTTGGAGCAGTTAATGCATTTAATGGTGAAGTAGGTCATGGCAAAAATATTTTGAATAATCAACTAGAGTCATTTTCAAAAATTGCAAGACAATACAAGGAAAAACAGATGAGATGGATAATCATTGGTGATAATAATTATGGTGAAGGTAGCAGCAGAGAACATGCTGCAATGACTCCTAGATATTTAGGATGTGCAGCAGTAATTACCAAAAGTTTAGCTAGAATTCATGAGACAAACTTGAAAAAGCAGGGAATTTTGGCACTAACCTTTAGCAATCCAGATGACTATGAAAAGATTCTTGAAGATGATAAAATTAGTCTGTTGGATTTGAATCACTTAGAACCTACAAAACAAGTAAAATGTATAATTTCACATAGTGATGGAAACAAAGAAGAAATTTTGCTAAATCATTCATACAACAAATCTCAAATTGAGTGGTTCAAGGCAGGTTCTGCCTTAAACGTTTTGAGAAATAAATAGCAGTTAACTGATATTTTCCTTTTTGTTGTCTAGGTTTAATTGAGTATTTTGGTTCTAAAAATTTCTGGTAATTCTTTGACTTGTTTTACCCGTTTCAGGTTTGGTTGTCAGGTACTCAAGCTTAATGGATCAAAATTCTATCTGATAGAAATGTGGGGCCGACCGGAATCGAACCGGCGACCTACGGGTCACTACAGCTCCAAACTTACATCATCCCTGAGTCAGTTTAGCTTAGTTTACCTCTGGAGCCCTTAGCGGTGATCTATTCGTAGACACTGTCGCCCTACCAGGCTAGGCTACGACCCCACAAACAAGATTGAATTGGACTTGAATTTAAGTTGTTTTTAACCAAGATTTATTTGCGATAAACATGAATTTGTATTTGTAAAATAATCATGATAAAACCACTTTACATTGCAATGGGAGCTATTCCTGTAATTGTCGCACTTTTGATTATGGTACCATTAATTACAAAAAATGAAATTCCAACTTCTGCTGCAAACTCCCTTGATAAAATTGATATTGAATATACCAAACATCAATTAAAGAAAATTTCTTACGGTGTTACAGAAAGGGTTGGTGCAGAGAAAACTGAAATTCTTTACATAAAAAATAATGGTGATCTAAAATATTCTTTAACTGAACAAGGTTACCTTCAACCTGACATTAGATCAAAACTTGATGAATCAAAACTAAACAAAATCAAAGCTTTGATTAAAGAGACTGGATTTATTGAAATCCCATCCGAATCGTTTCCCATCATGGAGAATGCAACTGAATATCAAAAATCAAACGTAAAGATAATTCTTAATGGACGTGAAAATCAAATCCATTGGCCTGAACAAAATGTTACTTCGGGTTTTATTCCCCCAATAGTTACAATGGTTGAATTAGAACTTGATGAGATAATTGCTGAATTTAGTGAATAGGTACAAATACTCTATAGAGTAAAAAATACAATATGCTTTCTTTATCTGGTGAACGTCTTAGCGCACAAGGTATAGTTTCTGAAAATAAAGATTCTTTGGATATTGTACGTGGTTCTTCAACACTAAAGCGTGGATTTGCCCACATGCTAAAAAATGGAGTAGTAATGGATGTCACCACAGTAGAACAGGCTCAAATTGCAGAAGAAGCAGGCGCAGTATCTGTCATGGTGCTAGACAAATTACCATCAGAAGTAAGAAAAGCAGGTGGAGTTGCAAGAACTGCAAGCATTAGAATTATTGAGGATATTATGGATTCAGTAACAATTCCTGTTATGGCAAAATGCCGAATTGGTCATGTCAATGAAGCACTAGTTTTACAGGAGACAGATGTTGATATGGTTGATGAATCTGAAGTTTTGACACCAGCTGATGAAACTCATCATATTTGGAAATGGGATTTTACAACACCATTTGTTAATGGTGCAAGGTCTCTGGCTGAAGCATTGAGAAGGATAGAAGAAGGTGCTGCAATGATTAGAACAAAAGGTGAACCTGGAACAGGAAATGTTGCAGAAGCTGTCACACACATAAAAAAATTAAATGATGAAGTAAGAACAATAAAATCAATTTATGATTCAGGTGACAATCAAGATTTAGTTCGGATGGCAAGAGAGTTCAAAGTGTCATATGACATTGTAGAACAAACTGCAAAACTTAGTAGATTACCTGTAGTTAATTTTGCAGCAGGTGGAATTGCAACACCTGCTGATGCTGCATACTTGATGTCACTTGGTTGTGATGGGATCTTTGTAGGTTCTGGAATCTTTAATGCAGATGATGCAAAGGAGAGAGCACGAGCCATTGTATTGGCTACAACATTTTGGAATGAATCATCCAAAGTCAAAGAAGCCCAAAAGATGATTGATGAGAGACAATCAATGTTGGGTTTGGATGTAAAAACATTGGAATTGCGCATGCAAGATCGTGGTGGCTCAGCATGAGCAGTTTTACTGTTGGTGTATTATCCATTCAGGGTGATGTCAATGAAAATGTTATTTCTGTGCAAACTGCAATTGATGAGCTTGGAATTGATGGTACTGTAACTAGTGTAAAGACACCTGAGGAGATTTCTGCAATTGATGGTTTGATAATACCTGGTGGCGAGAGCACTACAATAGGCCAGTTATCTTTGGTTAATGGCTCTATGAAGATTCTTAAAGAAAAAATTGAAAATGGTATGCCTGTGCTTGGGATTTGTGCTGGAATGATAATTCTATCAAAGACTGCTGATGATAAAATAGTTGGAAAGACTGATCAACCTCTACTTGATGTTTTAGATATTAAACTTGAGAGAAATTCTTTTGGACGTCAGCAAGAATCATTTGAGACTGATATTTCCATGGATTCAATTGATATTCCAAAATTTAATGGTGTCTTTATTCGTGCACCTGCAGTTACTGATATTGGCTCTGATATTGAGGTGTTATCAAAGGTCAATGAAAAAATAGTTGCAGTAAAAAAAGGAAATGTAATTGGAACTTCGTTTCATCCTGAATTGACTCGGGATGTTTCATTGCACAAGTACTTTGTGAATCTGATAAACACACAAGCAAACTAATATTGTTTTGTTTTTTTAGAAATAATTTAATTCTAATTCTCTCAACTGTTTATTATAGTTTAAATTTAATTGAATACAACATGTATGGAAATATCATTTGAGCAAAAGATTTTGTACTTCTTTGATGGGTTCAAGTCTTTTCAAAGTTAAGGGACTAATGTGATCATCAAAGATTGAGGGTGTTTTGAATTATTTAGATGGTTTTTTTCCTTTGAGGATAATTCTAAAATCAATTGACATGTTCGTGTAGTTTGATTTTCCTGTCTTGCTGCATGTCACCTAATGCCTCCAGTATATCCTCTATGATGGGTTCAATCTTCACACGAGGTTCTGCAGATACCAGTACGAGATAATCTCTGACTGGAATTGCGATTATCTTTACATTCTTTCTTTTTGACACCGTATACTCTAGCGGTCCCAAGGTATCGTCAAGATCTTTTTTCATGAATATATCCATTGCATGCTCCATGCAGATCTTGTAATGATCCACATCTGCAATCGGGACAATTCCTTTCTTGTAATCTCCCACGACAAGGTTGCCTATGTTGTTTACGACTCCGATAAATCTAATCTCTGGAAAACTCAGAATGTATTTGCTTGCTGATTCCCAATATGACATGTTTTCAAATGTAAATTTTGACATCACATTGTATGGTTGTTATCTGTATTAAACATATGTAAAACATGTTCATTAGACATTGTACATCATCTCATGGGATTGTGTCTTCAGATAAATTAAAGATTGTACCAAGTTTGACATTCTGCCTATATTTGGAGTTTTTTGATCAATATTTGTAATTTCTTCAAAATCACAAATTTTGCTATAAGAGAACTTTTTCTATAGGCATTCCAAATACAATTTACTTGTTTTTTTCCAAATGAGTTTTTTCATGGTCGCGCACCTCATCAAAAGTATACGAGGTCCCTGTCCAATGAAAACTGCAATGTTCACATTGGTATTTCATTTAATTTCTCCTCTGGTTTCTTTTTTCAGATTTTTGGATTTGTCTATATCATCGCTAACTTTAGTATTGCAAAAGCCAAATTGTAATTTTTTAATTCTTTTTTTAAACACGTCTTTGGCAAGCCTTGCTCTGATATATGTCGATGTAATTTTGTAGTTTTATGCCTAAATCTCACATTATTTTCAGTATTTGTGTTACTCTTGGGAGTTGCCAATGCACCAAAT
>JBMYWJ010000011.1:6676-12464 GCA_049607285.1 Candidatus Nitrosopumilus sp. | reverse complement strand
CATTGAAAACTCTGCAGTTTCAACACCATTTGGATAGTTAAACACTGCAACTGCTCTAACGTCCTTATCTGAATTCTTTATTGGTTCTGCATACACGTTTTCAATGTATGTTCTATCCCATATTGCCATTCCATCAGTCAGACCATCATAGTACATGTTGATCGGCTCAAATCCCGAACACGCAAAGCCTATCTCGTGAGCTACTGCAAATCCACTCTTTCCAGTGAATCCTTCTTCTTTGTCTGTCTTTGTAATTACTTCAAATTCTGATACTCGACAGTCTCTAAAGTCAAATCCTCTTAGAACAGCAGCATCACCATTAGTAAACTCTACTAGGACCTCAAAATCAGTATTTTGGCCATAACCAGTTCCAGATACTTGTCGGGCATTGTCAATTGCCTCATACAATCTAGGATAATATTCCAAAATTCCTTCTACCTTAAATTCAGCAGTAACTATCTGAGATGATTCTTCATAGCCTGATACTAACTCAAACAAAGGAAACTCCATTTTTTCCATCCCACCATCAAATGAAAAGGTAACAGAGGTTCTCATGTCATTGGCAAAATTGAATCCAGACTCTCCATAGTCTACAAATGACGTACTAGTCGACATCGGCGTTACATGATTATCATAGGTAACACCACTGCATTCAAAGTCAATTTTGTCAACAACGGCAAATCCTATTTCTTTGAAGTAACTCTCATAATCATTGGAGTCAAGTGTCTCAATCTGGTAGTTATCTATTGTGCAGTTATTGTAATCAAGTGCAAAAACTGATTTATCATTTTTTACAAAAGCCACATCAACATCAAAGTGTTTTGTTTGATATTCAAAACCATTACCTGAAGCTAGTCTGTACTTGTACGCATCATCCATTGCTTTGTGTAATAATGGAGAATTAATCACAGTACCTTCAACTGAGAACGTCGCACCAGTATTTGATACAAAGTTTTCACCCATCTTAAAAACAGGAAATTCATATGTTTCAACTCCATCTCGAAATGTAAATGTTAGAACAGGTTTGATATCTCCTATCATGTTGTAGTTTCTAATTTCTTCCTCTTCTGCTGTTGCTTCTTGTGCATAAACAATTGAACCATCAAGAATAGGAACAGCAGACAGAATCGAAGCTATACTTAGAATTAAGATATTGCGGATGTTGTTGTTTTCATTGTTAATTTTATTACAATCCATTGAATTTAGAAAATTAATTTTATCCTATAACTTGTATGTTTATTCTCTATTGTTGTAACACATGAATAGATAGATCTCATATTCTATATAGAAAAATACATTAAATTTCAGATTAGTCAATTACTAAGATCTAAAAATAATTTGTAAAAACTATTATTTAGAATTAATTATTTGTTCACCTAATGAATCATAATAATGATCGTTTCTTTTTTTCACCTTCACGATCTACTATAAGGGTTAGAAAATACTACAAATTTTTTTCAATTTTATGTTAAAATGGTTTGTTCACTTCACGTGTAAAGACATAGCTTGCCAAACCAACCATTACAAGTACAAAAACAAAAATCACACCAAGACTAAGTAGTATAGAAATTCCTCCTTCAGATATACCAGTCATGAGTTCTCTAACAAGTAAGACAGTATAGGTAACAGGATTTAGTTTTGCAATCACTGCAAGCCAATTTGGGAGTAATTCTAGTGGAAATAATGCAGGACTAAGCATGAATAATGGCATGCCAAGAAAATTAATTACACCCCAAAACGTTTCTTGAGATTTAGCAGTTGCTGCAACCATTACAGAAATTCCTGAAAATCCTAATGAAAATAAAATAACGATTGCCATTATTGGTGCAATCATAATTGGGTTTGGAAAAGTAACACCTATTGCCAAAGCAATTCCTAAAATTAAGCTGGCTTGTAAAGCTGCAATCAAGGAAATTGCAGACATTTTTCCAAGAGCAATAGCAGAACGTGAAATTGGAGATGTTAATGCTTTATTCATAAAACCATATCTTCTATCCCACAATGTATTAACACCTCCAAAAATACTAGTAAAAATAGCAGTTAAAATAATCACGCCAGGGGCCATAAACTCAATGTATTCACCTTCAAATCCAACAGATTGAATTAACGGCTGTGTTCCTGAAAAAGTGTTACCAATAACTATTATCCAAATTGCAGGTTGAATTAATCTAATTAGAACACCGCTTCTAGATTTTTTATATCTCTTTATCTCCCTCCAAAAAATAGTGTAAGTATCACACACCAAAGTATTCATGCGCGCAACCTCTTCATTTTTGCATGTTCACGTTTTCGATTGAACAAGGAGTCATCATCTCGGATTTCATGTCCGGTGTATGAAATGAAGACGTCATCAAGTGTAGGCTGGGTAAGAGATATAGAAGTAATTTTGATATTAAGATGAGAAGAGATCTGAAAAATTTTTGGAATGACTTCAGTTCCATTGGAGGCATAAAGAGTAAGTTTGGATCCATCTTTGTTGAGATTTGTTACAAATTGGATTTTTTTTAGTTCAGAGAAAAATAAATCATGTTGACTATCTTCATCAATAGTAACTGTGATAACCTCATTTCCCATTGCATTTTTCATATTCTCAGGAGAATCAATTACCTGTATCTTTCCATTATCAATAATTCCAATTCGATCGCATAATTGATCTGCCTCTTCCATGTAATGAGTAGTTAAAAAAATAGTCATCTCAAATTCCTCATGTATTTTTTTGATATACTGCCAAATTTTTCTCCGAGTTTGAATATCCAAACCCACCGTAGGCTCATCAAGAAAAAGCACTTTAGGTCGGTGTAATAATCCACCAGCAATATCTAATCTCTTTCTCATACCACCAGAATACGTAACTACAGGTTGATCTTGTTTATCTGAAAGCTCTATCAGACTCAAAACATCTTCAATTCTTTGAGAGATTTCTTTTTTTGGAATGTGGTTGAGTTTTGCCTGTAACATAAGATTCTCTTTTCCAGTAAGATATTCATCTACAGTGGTTTCTTGTTGAACATATCCAATGTTTTGTCTAACTTGCTTAGGATTTTTCATTACATCAAATCCAGAAATCAAAGCTTGTCCGGATGTAGGTTTTAACAAAGTAGTAAGGATCATCATAGTAGTACTTTTTCCTGCACCATTTGGTCCTAAAAATCCAAATATCTCTCCATTTGCAACTGAAAAAGAGATATCATTAACAGCATTTACATCACCAAAAGATTTTGTAAGAGATCGTGTTTCAATAGAATACAACACATTGATCGCAGTTTTCAATTATAAATTGCTAAGTATTGAATATGAACCTGATAAAAAAATTTAAAGAACAAGTTAGAAATTTTCTTTATGAAAGGATTATGTCAAAAATGTCACTCATCAAATGTAGAAATAACCATACAGGATGGGATTCCTATTTGTGCAATGTGTATGAGAAAAATACACTAGTAAAAAGTATCTTTTAAAGAAAAATAAATTTTTAAGGATTATTCAATCTTCTTGAATTCATCTTTTGTTATTCTTAAAATTACTTTTTCACCGACTCCCCAAACTTCTGATTTAGATATAATCTTTGAATGCATTAGGCCATTACTAACTTCGATTGACTCTATCTCTTTAGTATCAAGATTTTTGTGTAATCGCTTCACTTTACCAAGCTTATGACTGTCAATGTCAACTACAGGGATTCCAGTTCGAACGGGAGGTCTGCTAAGAAGTAAGGTTTTTTCAGAAAATTTGTCTATATAGTCTTCAGATAAGAAATAATCTTTATGAAAGCCTTGATGAATCGTTACACCAGATACAACAAGAGTGTCTTGGTTAATGTGAATGTGTTTAACTTTGCCATATTCAATACCTTCTCTATCTATGACTTTATTCCCGGTAAAGGAATCAGCGGTAACCAAATGAGTAGGCATTCCTTCTAGTTTTACGGGCATGTAATCAACTAATCAGATTTGTTTATCATACCAAATATCAGAAATTTCTAGCAATGAGGTTAAATTACTTGACTGAAAAAATTACGTATGGAGATAAAGGAGAATTTGTTTAGATCAGTACTTATCACAAAGGGTAGAAGGACAGGTAAAGATCATTCAGTGATGCTTCGAGCAGTTAACTATAAAGGAAAAATTTATTTTTCTAGACACAGGCCAGATGGGGATTGGTTCAAAAATGCTATGGTGAATCCGGAAATTAAAATCAAACACAACAACTTTATTTTTTCAGGAAAAGCAAGTTTAGTAACAGACGAGAAATTAAATAAAAAAATCTCTCAGTTAAAATATCCAGGAGAAGAAAGAGCAAATGAGAGAAGAGTGACAATTGAAATTAGACTTGACTCCAACACAGAATGTTAAGATTTAGATTTTTTAAAATATTTCCACAAATAAACAATTGTAATTCCTCCAAGAATCAAGGTAATTACAAATGAAATAGTGAATAAATCAGAGTTAATTAAGATTCCATTCTCATTATTTACCACATGTTCTTCAACATTAAAATTTGATGGATCATCTAAAGTAGGTTCCATAATGTCATCAAAGTCTTTAGAAGTTTCTGATTCTGCAGACATAGAGGGAGCAGCTGTAGGAGCACTCTGAATGGATTTATCAGAGGAAATAGATTCAGACATTTCAAATTCATTATCAGACAATTTGGTTTTAGGAAGCTGTTCGGAAATAGAATCATTTACAACTACTTGTCTGTCCTGTTGCAGAGTAAACAATGAAAATAATCCAGAAAGTCCAGTTGCAATTCCAAGTCCTGCAATCTTGTAAATATGTTTAAAGGATCTAACAAGTAACTTACTTTCTTTTGTTTTTTCAGAAAGTTTTGGCGGAACAATTACAATACTGAATTTTATTGCAGAATAAATTTTCATATCTTGGGATTTAGAATTTTTCTCAATTTTTGATATTTTGACTATTCCCAGATCCTGAAGTTTGTTTAGATGGTATTTTACCAGTTGGAGAGAAACATTTGTTTTTTGAGCAATCTGCGTTGCAGATAATTCCTCATTGAATAGTAATTGAAGAATTTCACGACTGGAATCATTTGTGAAAAGCTCTCCAAAAGACTTTATTTTTTCATCATCTGTTGCGAGAATTTTTATCTTTTCAGTTAGATCATCTTCAGAAAAATTATCAGTAGGCACTAAAGTTGATAGGACAAACCAGGTATATGTAAATTGTTTGGTAAAATCATAATTTTACTAAACCTTTTATCTCAAATAACAAATTAACAGTAATCACTAAATTCTAGATACAGTGAAAAAAGAATAGTGAATAAATGAAAAAGAGAATAAAATGAATTCAAAAATAATAATCCCAGTTGCAGTAATCATTTCAGTTATAGTTACAGCAGGGATAATGTATTCAATAGGATTTGATCAGCAACAACCTCAAGTTTCACAAGTATCTTCTTCACCAGAAGTAATTGATGTTGGCAATTCAACATCAGAATTCTTTGATGGAACACACGACATTAGAAAGATATCATCACAAGAAGAATTGGAGAGAATTATTGACGCATCTGCATTTCTTGGAGGGAATTCATATGATAGTAGGATAGGGGCTCCAGATATTATGATGAGTGGTGAGGAGGCAATGTTTGAGATGGATGAATCTACTCTAGAGTTAAGCATGCAAACTCCAATGCCTGCCATTACTAAAGCAGAATCAGGTGATTCAGAGTACTCAACTACAAATGTTCAAGTCGAAAATGTTGATGAGCCAGATTATATTAAAAATGATTCAAAATATGTCTACATTGTATCAAAGAATACACTTTCAATTAT
>JBMYWJ010000011.1:0-6576 GCA_049607285.1 Candidatus Nitrosopumilus sp. | reverse complement strand
GATGAAGTAATTCCACAGTATGATTTTGTTCCAAGACGTTCCTATAATCCAGTTACACATGCATTAATTATCGACGTTTCAGATAAAGAGAATCCCAGTATCATTAAGGATTATTCCATTGATGGACACTTCAGAGATGCACGAATGATAGGGAATTACGCATACTTTGTTACAAACAGTAATATTGATTATCAATATCCAAAACTTCCGTTAATTTTGGAACGTTCAATTCCAATAATGACTCCGGACGCATTTTATTTTGATAATGTCGAACAATTTTCAAACTTTAACACGTTAACTGCAATTGACATATTTGGGGACACAATAAACTCAGATACGTTCCTCATGGGATATAGTGGAACATTCTATGTTTCTGAAGACAATTTTTACTTGACTTATCAACAAAATATTCCATTTGGGTTTTACGAGAGTGCATCTCAAGACAGATTTTTTGATGTAATTCTACCATTATTACCAAAAGATACTCAAGAGGAAATTAAAACAATTCAGAGCGATTCTACAATCAACAAATCTACTGAATGGGTTAAAATTTCTGAATTGATGCAAAAATCATATAATGAAATGGATAAACAGGAAAGAGAAGATCTGTTTGATAAAATCAGAGTTGCATTAAATGAGTATGACACAAAAATCCAAGAAGAGTCAAGAAAGACCATAATTCATAAAATATCAATCGACGAAGACACAATAGAATATGTTGCAAAGGGTGCAGTTCCAGGCAGACTCTTGAATCAATTTTCTATGGACCAAAGTGGGGATAGATTCAGAGTTGCAACTACAACTGAACACTATACACAGTATCAAGGGACGATTCGTGCAAACGCTGTGTATGTCTTAGATGATATGCTAAATGTAGTTGGAAAATTAGATCAGATTGCACCTGATGAGAGTATCTTTTCTGCCAGATTTATTGGAGATAGACTTTACTTGGTTACATTCCAACAGATTGATCCATTTTTTGTGATTGACTTGTCAACGGATACGCCTAAGATTTTAGGAGAGTTGAAAATTCCAGGATTTTCAAATTATTTGCACCCCTATGATGAGGATCACATTATTGGAGTGGGAAGAGATACAAAAGAAATAGGAAATAACAGAGTTCAGCAATTAGGAATCAAAATAGCACTGTTTAATGTTGCAGATGTCAGCAATCCAAAAGTTGCAGATGAGATCATTATTGGAGATAGTACTACAAATTCAGAGGCATTGTATAACCATAAAGCATTCTTTTTTGACAAAACAAGAGAAGTTATTTCAATTCCAATCAGTGGAGATGTAGAAAATCTAGAGAGAATTTTAAGTTCCAAGAGAATTGCACCTGACTACAATCGTTGGAATGGATTCTATGTCTTTGATCTAAACAGAATAGACGGATTCAATCTAGAAGGAACAATCTCACATTCAACTGATGGATTAGAATATTATGGAATGGATAGTGCAAGAACATTTTTCATCAATGAAGTTTTGTATACTGTATCTGATGAATATCTAAAGATGAACTTATTTAGTAACTTGGAAGAAGTTAATTCAATAAAATTAGAAAATACAGGAAAGTTCATTGACTATATGGAAGAAGATATTTTCAGATAATCTAAACAATATGAACAATTGTTGAAAGTCCACGTCTGTCAAATTCTACATCATTTTCAATTTCACTAACAGTAACAGTAAATGAGATCACATCTCTCTGTTTTGCATTTTCTGCATGGAGTTTGAGATGAATATCCATTAAGTCAAATTCGTGAGTAGGTAATTCAACTTCATCCAAAAATGCTCCGCAAGTAGATTCGATTCTAAATCGATCATCCTTGAAATGAAATCCTAGTTTGGTTTTTCGTCCCTCCCTTCCGCTGGCCTTTATATTTACATCAATAATTCCAGATTGAGCTTCGGTGTAACTTGATTTATTATTTACAAAAACACCAATCTCAAGTGGTTTTCCAGCTGTAGATTCGGCCATCTTTTGAATGCCATCATTCATAACAACATCAACTGCTTTAATCGATTGTGCAACTTTTGCTATCCAATCATTTGTTCTTGTAATTGTTGCGCGTATTCCTGCTCGTCTTCTTTTATCCTCATCCTCAGGCAATTTGTAGTAATCAACCCATGCTTCATAATCATGAGAAATATCCTCAATAAAATCAATGCAAGTTCGTTTGTATTCATCCACATTGGTAGTGCGTTCTGAAGCATCATCAGTTCTCATACCGTCATAATCCATAGGCATTGCCATATTTTGAATTAATTCAAGTTCTAAAAAAACCAATCTTGACAAAAATTAATGGTTATTAAAGGAATTTTCCATAATACAACAATGATATTTTCAGAATTAATCGCAGATCTTCAAACGGAGTTAAAAAAAGATATGGCGCAAATTAGATTTCTTTTAAAGAAAAATCCTGGGATGGGTTACACTAGAATAGTAGAAATTGGAAAAGAAGTGGGTAAAAAATACAACATAAAATTAGTTGTAAATTTTCCAAAAGAAGGAAGAATCGAAGAATTTGACATGTACGGTAAAAGAGATTTGAGTTTAATTGTAGACTATGAGAGAAAAAGATTCCCTGTAGACAGAGAGATAATCAAAGAAAAAGCAAAAGAAATACTTGGAGAAGTACAAACAGAAGATGCATACATGTATGAAAATAAAGAAGGCGTAAGGGTTTTTACAAAAAATTGGAAGATAGATATTTTACCACATTCTGTACACATTTGGACGGAGTTTAATGAAAAGGTAACAGAATTTTGTAATTGGTTAATGGAAAATGCGTATCAAATGAAAAAGAAACAGTAACAATCAACCAAGTTAGAGATTTTCAAGCTTCTCAAGCAAATCTTGAGCCTCTGAATTGTTTGGTTGTAGTTTTAAAATGAGTTTACAACATTCTATAGATTTGTCTTTTTGTTGTAAAGATAGATGAACGTTTGTTTTCAATGTAAGGGTTTCAATATCATTTTTATCTAGTTGGAAAGCTTTTTCAAAATATGTTAATGCCTTTTTTGGATCATCTACAATAAAATAAACACTTCCCATGATGAACATAAAATCATGATCGTCAGAATAATCAGACTCTAAACTAGTTCCAAAAAGAATAGCTTCATTGTATTCACCTTCTTTGAGTAATTTTTTTAGGCGACGTTTTGGATATTTAAAAAAACCAACCATGATCTTAGATAGTTTTTATGAATTTAATAATTTGAATGTAGATAATTTCACGATGAAATGTTCATGATTCCTTCTTCAATTAGATACTGAATGCCCTGAACAAAAGAATTATCATCAATTTCGTTATTTGCCCACCATCCTGCATTGTTCTTAATCCAAGATGGGATATTTTGAGTAGGTGTTGTGGGAACAGGAGGTGTCAAAATAGGATCAGTGGTATCAGTACCTCCTTCGCCTGGAGATATCGGAATAGAGATTTCAAGATAATCAGACCTAGTAGAAGGAACAATTCCATCAGGAGCCAATCCATAAACCCAGATCACATAATTTGCCGTACCAGGCTCCTCTTTAACAATTATGTCAAGAAGAGCTTGTCCAGATGGAGAATAAAGATAATTCCTGTTCTCTTCTTGTGCAATCGATCGTAAAGGTTTCAAATTATCATCTACAACTAGAAAATCATATTGAACTTGATTCAAAAATTCAGTGTCATCGAATTTACTAATAAATTTAATGAGCCATTGCATTTCACATCCTTGAACTGGATCTTCTGGACCGTAGAATACATGAATTTGATAGTCAAAATTATTTGTTGGTTTCTTTATTGTGACTTCTTTTTGAATATCTACATCGCAACCTTGCGCTATGAGATCATTTACAGACGATTCCAGGTCTGCAAATGGAGTTTGTTGGACGTTTTCTTTATACTCCAATAATGAAAATACATATTCAGATGGAGGAATTCCTTCAGATACATGAGTAAATGTTTTAGCTTTTATAGGGAATGGGAAATCGTCCACAATCCAAACTTTACTTGTAGCTCCACCGGTTTTCCATCCTACTTGAACAGTTTCCCAAGTTCCTGCGCGAACAGTAATTGTTTCAATTGCAACTGGAATAACTTGTTGACCACCAATATTTCCAATTTTGCCCCATGATGCTGCAGAAAATGCTTTTGGTCCTTTTCCACCTGAGCTTCCATCCGATGTTGCAAACGCAGAAAGCCAAGCTACAGAAGACTTGAATGCACCTCTATAAACTCCTAATTCTGGACTACCACCTGTTGGTTCAGGAGCAATCTTACCCAACTCCATTTCGCCTACAATAATTTTACCGCCATCATAAACAACAACTTCTGCTAACCATTTTGTTTCAGTTCCAACTTGTTTGTCTCCCTTAATCCACATATCCAAACGAAATTCAGTGCATTCTTTGTAATCTACGTGACACATAGAATAAGAAAAATAATCTCCTTGTTTGAGACCTTCACCCACATACCAAGAACCTGCTTTGTTTACACCTCCTGCTTCAATCTGTGCAGAAACGGAAGGAAGTAATAATGAACTTAAAAGTAAAACCATAATCCCTGGAAGTATAAGAAATATTGTTTTCAAACCTAAAAAAAAATAGGAAAACGGATAGTTAAACGTTATTCAAATATCTCAAAAATGAGAAAAATGGTCATCAGAAAGTTATTCAAATAAGCAAATATAGAGGAAAATTTACAGAAATTTCAGAAATGTGTGAGTGCTCAAAAATACACTTGTTTGAAGTAGAATTTAAGCTAGATGGAATGATAGTTGTTCCGACCCATAAAAATTGTGGATTCGCATTAGATGAGAAACAAGCAGACAAATTCCAGAAAGAGTTAGTAAAATCTTGGGGATTTGAAGAGGATGAAGAATAATTTTCAAAAATAAAAAATAAGATTGTAATTAGCTAACGAACTACATTTGTCCAACAGCTTCTTTACAAACGCTGGTTGAGCATTTGCAATCTGCACTACATATGCAATGACCTTGCATTGCACAATCACATGCATAGTCGGGATCGCCGCTATCAGCTTCGCATCCACATGCTTGATCTACCATGATAAGTCTGTAATTCTACTTATTTTAAAAGGTTAGTACAAAAGATGAGAAATTACTCTTTTGAAAACATCTCAAGTATGGCATTACATGATTTCTGGACAAGATCTACATGTTGTTGTAATAAGTGAGAATCAGCCTCAACATCAAAAGCAATTTTCAAAATATGAAAAAGATTTTGTTCCATGCTCAAGGTACTAGCGATTTTGACAAAGTTTTCTTTGTTGATATAGCCTAAATAAAAATGGCAATCAGACAACATTGAATTTTTTATATAGAAATCATATTTTTTTTGAATAATTTGAGAATGGTTGTTTTTTTCTACCAAATTTGAGAAACCAATAGTGGATTTTAGCATACGGTCAAGTAAAGTTGGAGTAGCCCTCTCAATTCCAACTGTCTGCGTTGCAACTGGAATGTGTTCATTGATTAAGATGGGATCTAAATTTCTAATCATATTAAGCATGGAAAAAGGATCAGACTGCTTATGATTTAGAGAACATATAGCATCAGCTAAAAAATATGAGGCACATTTCTGCCAGCATGGAGCAAACACATTAGAGGTTCTAATTGCATCTCTAGTTTTTTGACAGCAAAACATAGATTCAATCAAACAGTTTTTTGCAAAATCATCATATAGAGAAGAACGTTTTTCTTTGATTTTGGAAAGTAATATTCGTAATTCCCAGGAATCATCTTTGATTATCTCTAAATTATCATATAGAAGGAGATTTTTTGATCTAACTTCAGAAAGAGTAGCATGATGAATTATTACATATTCACCATCACCACCAGAATCAATAATTTTGTCTAGTTCTGATTTTCCATCAAATACAAAAATATGATATTCATTTGATTCAAAACCATGATCATAATCGCGTAAACCTATCGGGAAATTAAATAATTTTTGTTCTTGAATAATTTTTTTTATGTCCACTTCATTTGAAAATATCATATTTTCTATAAATGAATCAAATTACAAAATTTTACAAATTTATGTAAACTCAAAGCATTTCCTTTAAATTGAGATTGATTTGTTTTTTATCAAGCTCCTATAGTGTAGTCCGGTTAAGCATACTGCCCTCTCAAGGCAGTGACTCGGGTTCAAATCCCGATGGGAGCATTACACTTTTGGTTTAATACCCTCGCAATACAGGATAGCAAACTCAGCATACCAGGATTTGTAGACAAGTATGAATACACCAGACGTCGAAGATCGTAGAAATTCTCATGTGATGCGACTATTTTTCTGAGTCCAATGGGTTGTTCACCTTTATCTTATCTGTTGTGTCTTTGATCTTGTCTGTTACCTCTTCTGCTTTTTCTACAACTGTGGCACCATCCACTTCAGATATTGCATCCTTTGCAGTATCTACTGATGACTCGATTTCAGGTTTTAGTACATCAAATGTGTTTGTATAAGTTAGGATAAATCCTGCTGCAACAATGCCGATTATAATTCCTATAAGAATTCCTTTTCCCATTATAGATAGTGTGTTTTTGAGACAATTAAATTTT
>JBMYWJ010000010.1:8918-12455 GCA_049607285.1 Candidatus Nitrosopumilus sp. | reverse complement strand
ATTATTTGAAAGGATTTGTTAATATCTTGTTTGTAAAAGATTGTAAAAAATTATTTTCTAGGATTGTCTTCAGGTGGTGGTGGTGGTGGTGGTGAATTTGCAGTGCTGTCTTTCATCATTTCAGTGATTTTGGTTTCTTGTTCTTTTAATACTTCTTTTACACGTACTTCCTGTTTTTCAAGTACAGTAGCACGAGTTTTTGCCATTTCTTGTTTTTCTTCTAATTCATCAATTAATTCCTGTTTTGTGGATTTAATTAAGACAGTGCCAGCGTGTTTAAAAACAGTGTCACTGTCAGTAATTTTTTTTAACTCTTCAAGAGCTTTTTCAGTTTCTGTTTTTTCAATCTCTAAATGTTGTTTTTGAGTCATAATAGATTGAAGATTCTGTTGTGACTGTTGTAATTTCATTAATTGTTCTTGAAGCCATGGAGGCATTTGTCCTGCTGACATGTTTACTCAAAAATTGTTTTTCATTATATCTTTACCGATTCCATGGAATCATAACTAGCTTGTACTAATCTAAGTGTTGAATTAAGATTTGCTCTTAAGTGGGGCAGGTGTTCAGACTCAACCAAAACAGTAATTTGTTTATTAAATTTTATCTGGGTCTTAACTGGGTTTTCTGGATAAAATTCATTGTCAGTGTTTATTGAATCATAAATTGCCTTTGTCTTATCTTTAGCATGAATGGTAATTTTTGCACTAAAGTTTGATGTCATATGCTGTTCCAGCTACTTTAAAGATACATTTTTTACAAGACCATATTCCAACTGCATCCCTACTAAACGTCTTAGAGCCACACTCAGGACAATTTCTCTTTTCTTTAAGCTGAAGGTGAATTTTGGTATACTGTTTTCTAATCTTAATTCCATAACGCGCACCTAATCCTTTAAGAGATTTTTTTGCTTTGGCCATTTACACATCCCCTTGTTGTATGCGTTTTAATTTTTCCCTTATTTTTGCGCCTACTCTAACAGCGATTTCACCACATTGAATAATTTCTTCTAATGTAAATCCATCATTACCACCTTTTTGCAAAGCACAAATATTTCCATCAGAATCACTAGTAATTGTAACTCTTGCATTCATACTTGCCCACTCATCTCCATTAGGATCAACGACAATATGATTACCGATCTTTCCGAGAGTTACAGATACAGGAATAGTTGTAATTGGAACTGGAGAATCCTTACCATCAACAAGTGTCGGAGTATCATTAACAAAGTTCCATTTTGGGGTTTTTGAGGATAACAAAGAAGCAGTAGCAGCATAAGAACATGCATCAAAGAGATTACCATCATAATCAACAACTACATTATCAGCAAATACACCAACAACAGATTTATCTTGTTCAATAACTAATTGGGATAAATCAATCATATGACTTTCTCTAATTCCTCTATCAACCACTCGTGCTAGCTCAATAACATCAGGTCCTGGTGGTCCAGTTTCAACTGTGGGATGTGAGAGAGGTAAAAGTTCAGCAGTGCAAATAAAGATACCTTTGTCACCCATATCTGGAAAAGGTCTGTCAGGTTGAATTTTTACTCCACAGACAACTTCAGTATCGCCAATTCTAACTTTTGCAGAACCGTTAGCTTTCGGAATGGCATTAACCTCAATTGATATTTCTCTTGTTTCATCAAGAGATCGTCCATCTATTCGTTTACCTTGATCTAGCAATTCAAGAATTTGAATTTTTTTTAATTCATCTACAACAGAACTTGAAGTTATTTTTAATCTCCTCCATTTCCAAAATATTTGTCATTAAGTGCTTTTCGTTGTAAATCATAAACAATTTTACATCCTTCAACTCCAACCTCTACACATTTCTTATATTCTTCAGGAGTTAAGACTCCATCTAATTGCAATAAAGTAATTTTTTCAAGACTTGGCATATAACCTATTGGCATATCGGCTTGACCTGCTTGATCTTCTTCATTGTTAACATCAAGAATTACAGTATCTGCTACTTTACCTGCAGCAATTGCTGCAACCATATCTTTCATAGGAATTCCAGCATCAGCTAAAGCTACAGAAGCCGCAGAGAGTGCAGCACATCGGGTACCACCATCTGCTTGTAAAACCTCAATAAATACATCAACTGCAGTTCTTGGAAATTTTTCTAACATAACTGCAGGTTCTAAAGCCTCTTTGATTACTTTGGAAATTTCAATTTCTCGTCTAGAAGGAGCAGGGTTTTTTCGTTCACCTACAGAAAAAGGTTCCATATGATATCGTACTCTTAAAATTCCAGTATCAGTATTTGACATATGCTTTGGATGAACATCTCTTGGACCAAAAACACCAACAAGTATCTTGTTATCACCAAATTCAATGTAAGCTGAACCATCTGCATTTTTTAGACCACCAGCCTTAATCACGATTCGTCTTGGTTCATCTATTTTTCTTCCATCACAACGAATTCCATTTTCGTCCAATAGGACCATTGTTGCGTCTCGTCCACCCATTATGATTCACCTTTTGATTCTAACATTTCTTTCACTTGATCAGTCAAATTAGCGACATGCGCTTTCTCATCAACCATTTTAATTGCTTTTTTAGCCTTTAATAATCCCTCGGGAGACTCACATGAAACAACAACCCATCCATTTTGACCAATGGTGATTGCTGCATTGGTGGCCATCTCAATAGTCTGAATCATAGTACCTCTCTTTCCGATTAGACGTGGAACCTTGCTTGGAGAGATTTTAACCAAGTCTCCAGAATCAATCTTACCCAAATCTCGATCAGATACTGTTACCAATGGATCTCTAGTTCTGTCAAAATTAGCAATTCGTGCTGCAACGAGATCCCCAGACTTGAGTTTGGAGGTGAGTTCATCAGCATGAGCAGAAAAATCTCGACCAAATACATCTTGTGCAGGTAAAAATCCAACATAACATGAATTGATATCTAATTCCCACGAAAGTGAAGTATGTGAAATAACTTTACCAATTACAAGATCATTAATTTTTGGAATATATTTTCCAGTCAAGGGAATAACTTTAACAGAATCATCATAAATTTCAGAAATTCCAATGGTCGTGGAAATTATTTTATTTCCATCAAGAATAACATTTTGTTCAGGTCGATAAGGACCAGAAGTAACTACATCACCTGGAATAACATATTTTCTCTTGTTTTCCATTATTGTATTACCTCAACTGAAGCAGAGCCCTTGGTTATAGAACCTAGTCTATCTATCACGTTTGGCCTTGCTGCAGCGGGTATTTCAAGTATTGCTTTTAGCGAACCATTATTTTGCCATTCTTCCTTTTTGAGGGAACCAACAGATTTCAAAACGGCATATGATTGTGACGCATATTGTGCAGGGATAATAATCTCAAGTTGTAAATTCTCAGATTTCAACGCAATAATTGAACGTAATTTATCTACAATATCTTTAACTTGCTCATCTACGTTTTTTTGGGGATCTACAGAAACTCGTGCATCTTTCATGGCTTGTTCAATTCGGAGTGGGGGGTGAGGTAAGTGTGTTTTAGGATCTACGTAAGTTTTTGCAATAAATACG
>JBMYWJ010000010.1:0-8909 GCA_049607285.1 Candidatus Nitrosopumilus sp. | reverse complement strand
GTGGGGGGTGAGGTAAGTGTGTTTTAGGATCTACGTAAGTTTTTGCAATAAATACGACAATTTGTTTTTTCTTGTCGTCAACCATTTTGCGTCTTTGATCAGTAGTTAGATTAAGATCTCCTTTCTGAAGTATGATCTGAGCAATTTGTGTATGATCTTCGGTTTTGAAAGCCTTTAGTAACTTATCAGAAGAAGGTTTAGTACCTTTTCCAGAATCAATGTAAATTTCATCAGATATTAAAACTGAAGAAACATCTTTTTTTTTGCCTAATTTGTAATCCAATGCAGGATCAGGTTTTACCAAGATTTCAAACTTTTCCCCTTCATAAGAATATCTTACAATAGTCACATCAGCCATTATAACGTAGATATGATAGTTTGGTAATTAAGTGATAGGCTAAATGAGAGATTTTTTTGTTAAAATTTGGATTCAACTAAATGAAAACAAGGATGATGAATAAATCATATATTTTACAATATTAACAATGTAGTTTTTTAAAGAAACAGGATTATTCTATAAGTACATTGAAGTAATGAAATTATGAGCACATGATAAAACTAGCTAGATTTTTATGTGGACTTTGAAGATTTTGTTCAAGATTTGTCATCCCTAGAGGTAATTAACAAAGATAATCAGAAAATATCTGTAAAACTGAAAGGAGTAGCATTGCAATACTCAAATGCCCTTAGACGAGTGTGTCTAAACGGAGTACCAGTGTTTGCCATTGACACAGTAGACATTATTGAAAATTCTTCAGTACTGCCAGATGAGGGATTAGCACATAGATTAGGACTAATTCCAATAAAAACAGATCTGTCTAGATTTAATGAACCATCTAAATGTGATTGTCAAAGTGAGACAGGTTGTTCAAACTGTAAAGTAATGTTAATCTTAGATTCAGGAGAATCAGACACAACAAGGACAGTACTTTCTAATGAGTTATCATCAGAAGATGACTCAATAAAACCAATTTCTGAAAAAATTCCGATAGTTCAATTGGCTCCTGGACAACGAATCAAAGTGGAATGTTATGCTAGACTAGGACGTGGCACAGAACATGCCAAATGGAATTCTGCAAATGTTTCAATTCTTACTGAAACAGATAAAGATGACGAAAGGATTCTCACTATAGAGTCAACCGGTGCTTTGAGTCCAGAACAAATCATTCTTGCAGGTGTAGACGAAGTAGGTAGTAGACTAGAAGAATTTAAAGACATGATAAGTCAAATTGAAGAATAAATTAAGCATACACATTATATTTGGGTTTTAAACCGCATTATTCACATGCCTAATCGAGTTGTTATACACATGGCAAAGGATCTAAAAAATGCGTCAGTCAAAAATGATGCTCCAATTTGGTCAAAATTGGCAGAATATGCATTAAAACCTTCAATTGCAAGAAGGAACGTCAACTTGAATAGGATTGATCGATTAACAAAAGAAAACGATACAGTAGTCGTTCCAGGAAAAGTTTTGGGAACAGGAAACGTTTCACATAAAATTACGTTATGTTCATTTTCAATTTCAAATTCTGCTGCCAGCAAGATATTAGAAAATGGTGGAAAAATTATCAATTATTCAAGTTTGATTCAGCAGAATCCTACAGGAAAAGGAGTAGTCTTACTTGGCTAGTCTAGAAACAGTTGTCAGAACAGACAGACCAATTGTGGTAGATGCAACAGATCATATTGCAGGGAGATTGTCGTCACAAGTTGCAAAATTATTACTTAAAGGGAACAGAGTTTCACTTGTTAATTGTGAGAAAATTATGATTAGCGGGACTAGAGAAAATATCATAAAAGAATACAGGGGGTTTTTGGAAATTAACAGTATTATTAATCCAAAGCATGGACCAGTTCATTATAGAAGACCAGATACAATGATCACAAAAATGATTCGTGGAATGTTACCATATGGAAGAAAACCATCTGGTGTTGAAGCACACAAAAGACTCAGAGCATACATTGGTTCTCCAAAAGAATTAAAATCAATTGAAAAAATTCAGTTTGAAAAAGCAAAAATTAAAAAATCTGCATCAAATTATACTACAATGGGAGAATTGGGCAGAGTAATAGGGTGGACTGAATGACAATCCCAAAAACTGAAATTTATTTTGCAACAAGAAAAACATCTAGTGCGCATGTTTACATTACCAAAGGACAAGGTAAAGTTAGAATTAATAATGTCCCAGTTGAGATGATTCCTCAAGAAACCGCACGTGAAGTAATTTTAGCACCATTAGAAATTACTGGAGAATTAAGAGATAAAATAGATATTTCAGTTAGAGTAAGAGGTGGAGGTTTTATGGGACAAGCTAGTGCTGTTGCAACGGGAATCTCAAGAGCTCTCACAGGATGGACAAAATCGAAAAAAGAACCAAAGGAACATCCATTTCCAAAATCCACTAGAGAAGATCTTAGAAACAGAATCACAGATTTTGACAAGTATCTAATTAGTGGAGATGCCAGACGAAAAGAACCAAAGAAATTTGGCGGGCCTGGTGCACGAAGAAGAAAACAAAAATCTTACCGTTAGATTGTGAAAGTCGTAATTTTAGCAGGTGGAAAAGGGACAAGAGGTAGACCATATACAAATTATTTTCCAAAAGCAATGACTCCAATCAATGATAGGCCGTTAATTGATTATATTGTGAAATATCTTAAAAGATTTAGTTTTGTGAAAGAGATCATCATAGTTTCAGATTTTAAGGGATTAGGAGGTCAAATCAAGAATTATTTTGGAGATCAAAAAGATATTATTTTTGTTCAGGATTCACAAAGTGGTACAGCTGGTGATTTATTACATATACAAAAAGAAATCAAGACAGAATCAGAATTTGTATTATGGTTTGTAGATAATTTGTGTGCAATTGATTTAAAAAAAATGAGAGAATTATTTAAAGAAAAAAATAGTTCTGCATGTATTGCAACTAGAAGAAAAAGAAAGGAAGAGACAGGATTTGCAATTGTTGAAAATGGAATAATAAAAGAATTTAAAGAAAAACCAATAATGAATTTGCAGTTATCTGAGTGCTTAGGAATCTATATGCTTGGAAAAGACATTATCAAGAGAATCAAAACAAAGAAAAAAGAAAGAAAAATTAATTTATCATATGATATTTTGCAATGTTTGTCAAAAGAAGGAAAAGTTAGTGCTTTTGATATTGGAAATAACGAGTGGATCGACGTAGAATCACCCACTGTTTTAGAAAGAAATGAGAAAAGAGTTAAGAAAATTATAAAACAGATGGAATTTTAGATTCTTTCTCAAATTTAGAAATTTTGTCTTCAAATTGTAAAGTTTGTGCGATATCATCTAAACCTTCCAAAAGAATTTTTTTCTTATAAGAATCGATTTCAAATGGTATTTCCTGAGAACTAGTTTGTATGATTTGTTTTTCAAGATCTACTAAAACAGAGTTCTTTTCTTGTTGTAATCTCTCAACTTTTTTTATATCTAAAGATATTGGTAAAATTCCATTTTTAAAACAATTACTAAAAAAAATATCCGCAAAAGAAGGAGCAATAATCACAGAAAATCCATAATCTTGCAATGCCCAAACTGCATGTTCCCTACTGGAGCCACATCCAAAATTATCTCCAGTTACAAGAATCTTAGAATTGTCATAATATGGATCATTTAATATAAAATCAGATTTTTGATTTTCCTGTTCATCATATCTCCAATTATAAAATAAAAATTTTCCAAAGCCAGATTTCTGAACTAATTTTAAGAATTGTTTTGGGACTATTTGATCTGTATCTACATTTATCTTATCAAGAGGTGTTATTATACTGCTTACGGTTTTGAAAGGTTTCATTCTAATCCAAATTCCTTACATCAACAAAGTGTCCATTAATTGCAGCAGCTGCTGCCATGACAGGACTCACTAAATGAGTTCGTCCACCTGCTCCCTGTCTCCCTTCAAAGTTTCTATTGGATGTGCTGGCACATCGTTCACCGGGAGATAAGATGTCAGGATTCATTCCAAGACACATACTACATCCAGCCTCTCTCCATTCAAAATTAGCATTGATAAAAATTTTATCTAGTCCCATTTCTTCGGCCTGTCTTTTGACCATCTGAGATCCTGGAACCACCATAGCTGTAACGGTTGGTGAAATCTTTTGTCCTTTAATTATTTTAGAGGCAGCAATTAGATCTTCCAATCTTGCATTAGTACATGAACCAATAAAGACTCTATCAATTTTGATGTCTTCAATTTTTGTTCCAGCCTCGAGTCCCATATAATCAAGTGCTTTTTGAGCACTTTTCTTTTGATTTGAATCTCCTTTAGAGAATTCTTCAGGAGTGGGAATAGACTCAGTAACATCACTAGTCATACCAGGATTTGTACCCCAACTAACCTGAGGTGCGATATCATCAATAGATAAAATAAATTGTTTGTCAAATACTGCATCTTTGTCAGTAGTCAGATTTTCTGTCCAAAAATCAACAAGAGATTCATAGTTTTTTGGCGTATATTGCCTACCTCTTAGATAATCAAAAGTTTTCTCATCGGGTGCAATTAGACCTGCTCGTGCTCCGGCTTCAATAGACATATTGCAGATGGTCATTCTCTGTTCCATAGAAAGATCTGTAATTCCTTGTCCGCTATACTCAATTACAGTTCCAGTACCACCAGCAGTTCCAATATTTTTAATAATTGAAAGTACTATGTCTTTGGCAGTAACAGCATCAGGATTGTGTCGTTTTCCTTCAACTCTAATTTCAAAGGTTTTTGGTTTTTCAAACCATAAAGTTTGGGATGCCAAGACATGTTCAACCTCACTAGTTCCAATCCCCAAAGCTAATGCACCAAATGCTCCATGAGTGGAAGTATGGCTATCACCACAAACAATTGTAGAACCAGGAAGAGTAATTCCCAATTGAGGTCCAATCACGTGAACTATTCCTTGATTAGGACTGTTAATGTCAAATAATTTAATTCCAAAATCATTACAATTATTTTCTAATGTTTGAATCTGAACAGATGAGGTTTGATCCAGTATGGGAAGAGAGCGATCGGTTGTTGGGACATTGTGATCCATAGTAGCAATCGTAAGATCAGGGCGTCTAACTTTTCTTTTATTTAGACGTAAGCCATCGAAGGCTTGAGGAGATGTTACTTCGTGTACAAGATGTCTATCAATATAGATTAAAGAAGGAGAATTTTGCTTTTCAACGACAATATGAGATTTCCAGATTTTTTCAAAAAGTGTTTTTCCCATTTTAATCCTAATCTGGTTTATATTTGAAGAGACCACCGGCTGCAATTATCTTTCCAATAATTTCCGAAAATGGCTTCATTGCATATGTTTGATTTTTAGTAATATTCTTTACTTCATTTATAGAAGTGTCAATCTGTATTTCATCACCTTCTGAAATTCCATTATACGCATCTTCATCGATTTCGATTGGTAACAAAAAAGCACCATCTACTGCATTTCGATAAAAAATTCTTGCAAAAGATAATGCAAGGACGGCCTTTATCCCAGAATGAGATAAAGCTATTGGAGCATGTTCACGAGAAGAACCACATCCAAAATTTTTGCCAGATAAAATAAAGTCTCCTTCTTTTACCTTGGCATGAAAATCAGGATCTAATCCCTCCATAGCATGAGTGGCTAGTTCAGCATAATCATGTACCTTAAGATACTGGCCTGGAATAATTACATCCGTATCTATGTTATCCTTTGCATATTTAATGACATTACCTTTCATTTCAAATCCCTTGGATCGGTGATTTTTCCAGTAATTGCAGAGGCTGCTGCTACTAAAGGAGAAGAAAGATATGTTTGTGATTCAACATGCCCCATTCTTCCCGGAAAGTTTCTGTTAGTGGTACTGATACATATTTCATCTTTTGCCAAGACACCCATATGAGCACCGCAGCAAGCTCCACATGTAGGAGGTCCAACTGTCGCACCAGCATCTAAGAAAATTTTTAGAAGACCATTTTCCATAGCACGTTGATAAATTGAAATTGCTGCGGGCAGGATTTCAGTTCTAATCTTTACTTTTCTTCCTTTAAGAATTTTTGCTGCAGCCTCCAAATCCTCATATTTTGCACCTGTACAGGATCCAATATACGACTTGTCTAATTCAACTGAGGGAGATTCGCTTACAATAGAGACATTTTCAGGCGAAAATGGTTTTGCTACAATGGGTTCTAATTCTGAACCTTCATATTCAAAAACTTTAGTATATTCCGCATCAGCATCTCCATTTACCAAATGTACATTGTTAGCACCTCTGCTAGTGAGATAATCAGTTACTTTGTGATCAGGTTCAACAATTCCATTTTTTGCTCCTGCTTCAGTGGTCATGTTACACAAAGTTAATCTACTTTCCACAGACATTTCAGTGACGCCACTTCCACCAAATTGCATGGTTCTATATGCACCACCGTCAGTTCCTATCTCCCCTATGATCTTTAGAATTAGATCCTTTGCCATTACGTAATCGGGTAATTTTCCGTTTAGCTTAAAATAATAAGTTTCAGGAACTTTAAACCAAATTTTCCCATTCAATAATACATAAGCAATATCAGTGTGTCCTAGTCCACAAGCAAATGCTCCCAAAGCACCCGTGGTATTTGTATGAGAATCACCACCAACATAAACATCTCCAGGCATAACCATTGCCTCCTCATGAGAGAGAGTGTGACATATGCCATATTGTCCCATGCCATATTTGAAGTGCTTTTCAATTCCATAATTTTTTGTGAAATTTGACAGTTTTACAATATTTTCTGCAGACATTTTTTCTGCCGAAGGAACAAAATGATCTTCGGCAACCCAAACTTTAGAAGGATCCCATAATCTATCAACTGAAATCCCTTGATTTTTTAATTTATCAAACACTTTGATCACACCAGGTCCTGACACATCATGGATCATAACCTTATCAACATTGGCAAAAATAACATCATCAGGAGATACCTGGGTTTTCCCAGATGCACGTGCAAGAATCTTCTCAACAATATTCATAATTAAAAAAACAGATTCTACGGATTAAAAGCTTTTCAGAACAATAAAAAAGAAAAAGAATATGGAAAACGTGATGCAATTAACAGTATTCCCTCTTTTAGCAGAAAGAAAGAAAGAAAAATTTGATGTTTTTGAGACATTGTTAGAAACATTACAAAAAAACAATACAGAATTACAAGAAGGTGACATCATAGTAATATCAACAAAATACATCTCAAATTCACAGGGAAGAATAATAGATTTACATAATGTAAAAACCTCAAACGAGGGAATAAAAATTTCTAAAAAATTTAAGTTAAAACCAGAAGTTGCCGAAATCATTATCAGGGAATCCGATAAAATTTTTGGAGGAATTGGTGGATTTGTAATTACTTCATCAGACAGCATACTAGCGCCAAATGCCGGTATTGACAAATCAAATGCGGAAAAAGGAAAAATCATCTTATATCCAAAAAACCCATATCTCGTTGCAGAGCAAATTCATAGGAAGATTTTTTTAGACAAGCTGATTCATGTGGGGGTTGTTCTAGTAGATAGCAGACTAATGCCAGGTAGAATTGGAACCTCAGGAGTAGCATTAGCATGTGCAGGAATTGAACCAGTTTTAGATATGAGATCTAAGAATGATCTAAATGGTAATCCATTAAAGGTAACATTTCAGGCCATCGTTGATAATATTGCAACAATTGCAAATCATAAGATGGGTGAAGGTGCAGAATCAAAACCATTTGCAATAGTTAGAAATTCAGAAGCTAAATTCACAGATAGAAAAATCGATCCTGAAGAGATGGCAATTTCTCCTGATCTGTGTGTTTACGTAAGAGGACTATCGAATTTACAATAAGGCAGACGTTCATTTGATCCTGCTTTAAATATAGGTATTTTGGGGAACAGAATATGGAGTATCTTACAACATATCCAAAGACAGTTTCATTTCTAGATGGATTAAAACACAAAATTGATGTTGACCATAAAGAAGGAGTAGAACAGCTTCATGTAGTAGTAAAGAAAAGTTTTGAAGAACTAATGAAGATTTTTACAAAAGAGGGATTTACTAAAGTAAAATTTGAACATAAACAACCAGAACAGATTGGAAATGGATTAAATCTGAAATTAAAAAAACCATGGGAGATGCATGTTAGAATGGTGGATCTAAAAAAGGGTTTAATTGGAATTCATGCAGAGGTAGAAGTTTCAAGAGACTATCTTCAACATCTCTTCTCTCAAAGAACTCCAGTTGTTTATGAAGTAGAAGAAATTCTAAAGAGATATCAAGTAGAGTACAGTATTTGGCATAATAAGATTAAGAAAAATGTGCATGCTATTGTTGATAACTATAAAGTCAAACTTGCAACACCTAGCCTCCCAGTATTTGCATGGAAGCCTATGCTATTTGTGATTGGCACAATCGGTGCTTTTTATGGTTGGAAATATTTAAACACAATATGGTAATTATACATTAAATTCCCAAAGTTTCTGCCTTACTTAGTTCTAAAAACACCTTGTCTCCAACGGCAAGATTCATTTCTTTATATTCATGCATTTCAAGTTTTAACTGAGTAATTCCTCCTTGCATGCCTCCCATACCACCACCCATTCCAGATAACATTTTGTTGAGATCTTTCATCATATCATTCATATTTGTAAATCCCATTACCTTTGGACTGCCAAATGGAGATGGGGGATTCTGAGTGCCTTCTTTAAGATCTTTAATTGATGATAATGAAACCACTACATATGGTGCTCCATCAGGTGCCGCATCAATACTCCTTATTACAAATTCTTTCTTCATATCTAAAACAAGAATCTCTTTCCATATATTTTTAATTTTATCGGATGTTTGAAGATTTAATTACAATTTTCAACAAACAAAACCAGTGACAGAGCCACTAAAGACAACATTACGATACTATGGT